>JBAUHD010000372.1:0-9510 GCA_049680085.1 Acidobacteriaceae bacterium | reverse complement strand
GTCTCTCCCTCGTGCGCCTGGAATTGCCACCAGCGCAGCTCGATCCAGAGGAGCGAGGTGCGGGGGCGGAGCCACATGTCCGCCAGCCGTGCGACCGGCAGCCCAATGGAATAGCTGAATGGATGGTCGTGAATCCGCGCCGCAGCGAGCGCCGCAAATCGCGCGTCCAGCGCGGGCGTGAGCGTGGTGGTCCGGTTGTAGTCGTCGAGGAGCTGCTTGGTCTGCCGGAACTGCGCGGGTGTATCAAACGCCCGCGCGGGCAGGGTGGCGATGTCGATCTCGTCGCTGTCCAGGTTCCAGTAGACCTCCCAGGTGCAGGTAAAGTCCGCGCAAACGCTGCGCGTCCAGCGCTCGAAACCGGGATTGGTCGGCTCTCTCGGATCAGTCGCGGTGCGCGGCGCGAGCGGCTGGAAGACGTGGAACGTCCGGTAATTGCGGATGGTCCAGGGAATGAAGGGCAGGATGGAGACGAGCGCGGCGACGGCGGCGAATTTCACCATGCGGGTCGTGCCCCAGCGGCGACGTCCGTACCAGACCATGGCCGGGCAGAGGGCGACGGCGATCAGCGCCCCGTCAGGACGAAGCAGCGCGGCATAGCTCCACGCCGCCGCTTCCACAATCGCCCACGTCCAGCGCGGATTCTCCAGAAAACGCACCAGCGCATAGAGGGCGAGCGTGATCGAGAAAAGCTCCAGCGTTTCCGTCAGCGGAACGGCGGCGTAATTTGCCGTGAAGGGACAAAGCGCAGCCAGCCATAGTGCCCACCCTCCGGCCTTCGCGTTCCAAATGCGTCGCGTGAACGCCGCAAGCAGCAAGCACGTCCCCAGATCAATCCCGGTCTGCGCGTACATCACGGCATGGTAATGCTCCATGCCGAACAACTTGAAGCAGAGCATGAGAAACAGCGGATAGCCGGGCAGCCGGATAAGCGTAGGCTGCAAACTTCCGCTGAGCGTGGTCCCGTAAACGCCGTGCTGCATCCAGTTTTTGGCAATGGAGCCGTAGACGAGCGGGTCGCCTTGAATTTCCGGATAGGAGTGAATAAACCAGAGGCGCAGCGCGGCTCCGGCGGCGAGGGCGAGCAGCGCGACCCACCAGCGGCGGGGGAGCCGGAAATCCTTTGCAGACGGCATATTCGGGATACAGGGTATAGGGTACAGGGTTCAGGCCGGTCGTGAGCCTGTAAAGTAGAAGTAGCGGCTTTCTCCCACGATGAAGCAGATTTTCTACGACCCCAATTTGAAGCGGTGGAAGCGCCTGCGCGGAATCACCAACGTGGCCCTGGCGCTGGCTACTTTGATTGGGATTCTGTTCATCGTCAGCGTGGTCCGGCGCGAGCCAATGCCCGATTTGCTGATGCCCGTTCAGAAGCGGGATTACCGAGCCATCAAGGACCGGCGCATTGGAGACAAGCTGCGGACCAAGCTGGCCCGCCCCTCACACCGGCATCGGAGGACCCATCTGTTACCCTCCGAAGTTCCGCTGAATGAGGACGAAGGACTCCGGGCAGCGTTTTACCAGAATGACGAGGCGAGCTATTCCTCGCTGAAGCAGCACATTCGCCAGATCGATATGCTGTTTCCCGACTGGCTGCATGTGACTTCGGCGACCGGCGACCTGATCAGCGCGACTCCGGAGTTTCCCATCCGGCTCTACAACGTGGTGGACGCTCACGGCGTACGAGGCGTGGACCCGGAGCACCGGGTCGCGCGGCTGATCTCGGCGACCAAGGGAGACATGGAAGTCTTCCCCATGCTGAACGATTACAACCCGCTGACCGAGGACTGGGACGGGGACGCGATTGGCGCCATGCTGGAAAATCCGGTGGCGCGGGAGTGGCTCCACCTTCAGCTTGACCGCTTTCTGGCGGGAAATCCGGGCTATCACGGCATCTGCCTCGATTTTGAGCAGGTTCCGGTGAAGGACCGCAAGCTTTACGCCGAGTGGATTGCGGAGCTCTATCAGGATTTTCACGCCAAGAATCTGCGGCTCTATGTGAACGTGGAGATCGGCAACAAGGACTGGTTCCTGAAGGCGCTGGCGGCGAACACCGATGGCGTCATCCTGATGAATTACGACCAGCATGAGGACTCCAGCGGACCGGGGCCGATTGCCGCCGAAGACTGGTTCGACACCAACCTGCAGCGAATGCTGAAGGCGATTCCGCGCGAGAAGATCATCTGCGGCATGGGCAATTACGGCTATGACTGGTCAATGCCGCTGCCGGAAAAAGGGAAGAAGCCGTCGGACAAAGTTCTGGATGTAACGGACCTGAGCGTGCAGGAGGCATGGCAGCGGGCGGCGGACTCGGACGCCGACGTGCATCTGGAAGGCGACGAGCTGAACCCGCACTTCGCCTACGACGACGAGGACGCGCACGTACGGCACCAGGTGTGGTTTCTCGACGGCGTAACGGCGCTGAACGAAATGCGCGATGCGCGGCAGATGGGGATTCGCACCTTCGCGCTGTGGCGGCTGGGCATCGAAGATGGATCGCTGTGGTCGGTGTGGGATCATCCGCTGGACCAGGACGCGCCCGAGCGATTGGAGAATGTGCCTCCGGGAAACGACGTGGACACGGAGGGCGAGGGCGATATTCTGCGCATCGTGGCCGTGCCGCAGGGTGGCAGCCGCACCGTGCAGATGGATTCGAGCGGCTTCAATGTCATCGACGAAAGCATGACCAGGCTGCCGCGCCCCTATGTGGCCGAAGCTTACGGCTACAATCCGCACGAGCTGGCGCTGACCTTTGACGATGGCCCCGATCCGACCTGGACGCCGAAGATTCTCGCCGTACTGAAGAAGTACAACGTGAAGGCCACCTTCCTGGTGATTGGCGAAGAGGCGCAGGACAACTCGGGTCTGCTGAAACAGTACATCCAGGACGGCCATGAGATCGGCAATCATACCTACACCCATCCCGACATCAGCGAGATTTCAGATTTTCAGGTGCGCTCGGAGCTGAACCTTACCGAGCGGCTCTTCGCGGCGAAGCTGGGCATCCAGCCGAGATTTTTCCGTCCGCCTTATTCGATTGACCAGGAGCCGGATACCAGCGACCAGGCCGCGCCCGCCTATCGCATTCAGCAGATGGGCTACACCATCATCGGCGACAAAATCGACACCAATGACTGGGAGGAGCATCCGAAAAAATCTCCGCAGGAAATTGTCAACAGCGTTCTTCAGCAATTGCAGGACATGAAGTCGGCGTCGTGGAAGCGGGGCAGCATCATTCTGATGCACGACGGCGGCGGGGACCGCTCGGCCACGGTGGCCGCGCTGCCGCTGCTGATTACTACGCTGCGGGCTAAGGGCTACAAACTGGTTCTGGTTTCGGACCTGATGGGAAAGACGCGCGCGGAGGTGATGCCTCCCATCTCGCCCAAAATGCGCTGGCAGGCGCGCGTGGACTCCCTCGCGTTCTTCTTTTTCTCCTTCTTCTCTCACTTTGTAGTGGATGTGTTCTTCCTGGGCGACGTGCTGATGAGCGCGCGGCTGATCCTGATCGGCGTGATGGCGCTGATCGACCGGCTGCGGCGGCGGAAGATTCCGCCGGGACCCTACGCGCCGCCCGTCGCGGTGCTGATTCCGGCCTACAACGAAGAAGCCGTGATCGTCAGGACCATCCGCTCGGTGCTGAATTCGGACTACGCGAACCTGCGCGTCATTGTGGTGGATGATGGCTCGACGGACAACACCCTTGAGAATGCGCGCGAGGCGTATCACGCGGAGATCGCCGAGGGCCGGCTGACGGTGCTGACCAAGCCCAACGCCGGCAAAGCCGAGGCGCTGAACTTCGGCCTGCAGCACATTCACGAGGAAATTTACGTTGGCATTGACGCCGATACCGTGATTGCCTCGGACGCCGTATCGCACCTTGTTGGACACTTTGCGGACGAGCGCGTGGGCGCCGTGGCCGGCAACGCCAAAGTGGGCAACAAGGTCAATCTTTGGACGCAGTGGCAGGCGCTCGAGTACATCACCAGCCAGAACTTTGAGCGGCGCGCGCTCGACTTGCTGAACGTCGTGACGGTGGTACCCGGCGCCATTGGCGCGTGGCGGACGGCGGCGGTGCGCAAGGGCGGCAACTATCCCGTCAACACCGTGGCTGAAGACGCCGACCTCACCATGAGCCTGCTGGAACAGCAATACAAGGTGATCTATGAAGATCGCGCGCTGGCTTTCACTGAGGCGCCGGTGAATGCGCGCGGGCTCATGCGGCAGCGCTTCCGCTGGTCCTTCGGCACTCTGCAGGCGGTTTTCAAGCACAAGCACGCCTTCCGCACCAATCGCGCCATGGGTCTTTTCGCGCTGCCGAATATTGTGGTTTTCCAGATCCTGCTGCCGCTGGTTTCGCCGTTTATCGACCTGATGTTCGCCGCTGGCGTGATTCATTATTTTGTCGATAAGCACTTCCATCCGGAAGCCGCCAGCGCGGCCAGCTTTGACAAGCTGGTGGTCTACTTCCTCGCGTTTCTAGTCATCGACTTCATCACCTCGGCTCTGGCCTTCTCGCTTGAGCGGCGGCATCCGGCGAACAAGGGCGATGGATGGTTGCTGTTTCACATCTGGCTGCAGCGATTCGCCTACCGCCAGGTGTTTTCCATTGTGCTGTTCAAGACCATCAAGCGCGCCATCGACGGGCGGCCCTTCAACTGGGAGAAGATTGAGCGCACGGCCAAGATGTCGCGGCAGACCGAGCGCATCGCCGGCTAGGTAACTCGCTTCCTTTCATCCTGATTCCATTCCTGCCGATATAGGGAGGGCGGGCGCGGAGCCGCGCACAAAAAGCTCCGCGCTCGACACCATGGACCAGCATCCAAGCAGATGGAACCGGGCATCACTCCGCTCCAGCCGTAATCTTTCTCTCTGCTCCCGTGCCGGTTCTGCCTATCGAGGTGCGAACAATGGCGACCCCTTATCGGTATGTCTTCCTTCTGATTTTGGCGGCGTGCTGCGCGATGCCTGGCCTTGCCCAGTCTTCCAATGAAAGCGCCTCAATCACGAATGATTCATCAGGCAGGCTTCGGCTGGACGCCGCGGCGGGCGGCGTGGCGGGGGTACGCCTGTCGGCTCCCGCCGTCCTTCCGCCGCGCACAGGATTTTTCCGGCGCTATGGCATGGGAACGTATGAAAGCCCGCTGGGCTTTGGCGGAAGAATCGCCACTTCGCTTACTCCCCAAATGAACCTGCGCGTGGGCGGCAGTTTCTTCAGCTTTACCACTCAGCGCACGGTCAGCAGCGTTCCGTTTACTGCGAATGTGCGGATGCAGTCGGAGGAGGCGCAGGTGGACTGGTATCCGTTCCATGGCGGCTTCCATCTCAGCCCGGGCGTGATGTTCGGGAGCAGCAATCGCGTCTTTGGGTCGGCGCTGATTCCGGCGGGCAATTCGCTCACGCTGAACGGAGTGACTTATTACAGCGGAGCCTCCGACCCGATCCACGCATCCGGGTCGGTGCGATTTCGGCGGACAGCGCCCATGCTTACGGTTGGATGGGGAAACTGGGTACGTCATGGGCGGGAGCGCCACTTCGTGTTCCCGTTTGAAGCGGGCGTGGCATTTTTAGGCAATCCACAAACTGCGCTGGATTTTTCCGGAGTGGCCTGCACTGACGCGGGCCAGCACTTCTGCCAGGACATCAGCACCGATCCCTCCATTCAGGCCAACATTGACGCGGAGCGGAAGAAGCTGCAAAACGGCGCGAACTGGCTGCGCTTTTATCCCATCATTGCAGGCGGCGTTGTGTACCGCTTCTGAAAGGTGCGCTCCGGATCCACCGGTTGAGCGGCGCAGCGTGCTTTGCCCCGCTTCACTTTAACGCGATCGCAATGACCGAGTAGGGCGGAAGATCAAAGGTGGTCTGGAGTCCTCCGGAGGCCGCCACGGTAGAGGCCGGCCATTGGCTGACCTGCGGATTTTGCGCGTTGATGGTGTACAGCGTACTGGTTGGCGACGAGAGGCCAGGATTGTTCATTTGCACCGTTACTCCGGCGAAGGAGCTGGCGGTCGGATTGATGACAAGGATTGCGTTTTTGGTTCCCGTGTACCAGCCGGTGGCGATGAGGCCCGCGGAACTGGCCGAGGAGGAGAGCGTGACCGAGGCGGCCATGTGTCCTCCGTCCTGTAGGTCAAGGAACGACGGCGCGAACATGAGCTGGTAGGTGTACCACTGCGGATACGGCTGGGCCTGGTCTCCTGTGGCGGCCTTGTTGCAGTTCATGGCGCTGTTGACGATTCCGAGCAGACAGAAGGTTTGCTGCGCGGCGGAATAGTAGATAAGCATGCCGGGGACTTCGCCCGCGCCGTTGTAGACCGAGTTGAGGAGCTGGGCGACGGTCATGCTGTTGAACAGTGGCGAATAAGTCGGACTGTTGCGGCAGCACTCGGGCTCGAAGGCCCAGTCATCGTTGTATTCGTCGAAATAGATGGGCATTTTCGCGCCCAGAGGGGTTTTGCCCGCCTTAACCTGGTTATAAGCCTGGAGGAAGAGCGCCTGCACGCCATGTTTGGGGTCGAGGAGTTTTTGGTAGAGCGAGGGAGTGCCTCCCGCGCCGTCCCAGGTCATTCCATTCGCGATATCGCCAGAGCTGCCCTCGTAGAAGTGATAGCTGTAGAAATCAACGTAAGGCGCGGTTGCGGAATTAGTGAGCAGGGTGGGGAAGGCTGGTCCTGCGGTCGCCGGACCGCCAACGAGAATGGTAACGCCGTCGGTCTTGGCCTGGGCCTTGAGCTGGGGCGCGGCGGCGGCGTAAATGCTGACGTAGTCGTTGAACTTATTGTTGGAGCAGAGGGCGGTGGTGTCGGGCTCGTTCCAAATCTCGTATTTCTGCACGAGGCCGGGGAACTTCTGGTCGAGGTGCGCGAGGATGGAAGCGGCCAGATGGCCCCATTGGTTCACGTCGGTGGGGACGCTGGTGGGCGGATCGCCCGGGCAGGGAGATGGCGAGGGCTGCAGGAAGGCCGGAGTGTCCACCAGATCGACGAGCGGATGCACGCCGACGGCGGAGAACTTCGCCATGTCGCTGTCGAGCGCGCCCCAGCTAGGGGTCTGGGTCGAGTAGATATTGGAAACGGCGAGCCTGTAGCGAGCGGTGGTGAAGCCAGCTTGCACTACGGTGGCGCGGTTGGCGTTGGTGGGCAGGCTCTCAAGGTATTCGGTGCCTAAAATGCCGGCGGGAATGGCGACCTGGCTTCCGGAGCGCGAGCCGAAATCGATAGTGATGGCCGCACTCTGAGCGGTGCTGTAAGCGCCGGAGCCGGAGACCTCGGCGGTTTGCGGGCTGGCGACCGCGTTGTCGGCGACGGAGAACAGCGCCACACGGTTGCCGATGGCTGAGGGCTTGAAGGCGACCGTCACGGTGCAGGAAGAGCTTTGAGCCAGTGTGCTGCCGCAGGTGTTGGCGGTGATGGAGAAGTCTTCCGGATCGGTTCCGGTGAATCCGATGCTGGAGAATGAGACGGATCCGGCACCGCTGCTGGTGAGCGTGAACGTTTTGGCAGCGGTGGTCGCGCCGACGTTTTGCGATCCCCAGGCGATGCCAGAGGGACTGATGGTGAGGGTGGCGCTGGGCGCTGGCGTGCCGCCTCCGGAGAGAGCGACGGTCTGCGGGCTATTGGCCGCGCCGTCGGTGATGCTCAAGGTTGCGGTGCGCGAGCCGGTGCCGGTGGGAGCGAAGATGAGGTGGAAGGAGCAGCTCTGCGAAGCGGCCAGGTTTGAGCCGCAGGATTGCGAGGTGATGGAGAAGTCGGTTGCGTTGGTTCCGGTGATGGTGGCTCCGGAAATGCCGATGGTGGATGAGCCGCTATTTGTGAGCGTCACCAGCCTGCTGCCGCTGCTCGATCCGACGGCGAAGTTGCCGAAGGACAGGCTGGAGGGGCTTGCGGTGGCACTTCCGGCTGCGGAGCTGGTTCCGACGCCGGAAAGCGAAACGCCCTGGGGACTGTTGGAGGCGCTGTCGGTGAAGCTGAGGGTTGCGGTGCGTGTGCCCGCCCCAGCCGGTGCGAAGGCGATCTCGACGGTACAGCTTGTGTTGGAGGCGAGGCTGGCTCCGCAGGTGGTGGAAACCTGGGTAAACTCGCTGGCCTGCGCTCCCTGCATGGCGCTGCCGGAAAGGTTGATGGCGCTCGCGCCGCCGTTCATCAGGCTGGCGGTCAGGGTGGAGCTGGTTGTGCCGATCAGGGTTTGCGGGAATGTGAGGCGGCTAGGCTCGGTGGTGACGGCTCCTGAGGTGGACGCGCCGCCGGTGCCGGAGAGCGGGATGGTCTGCGGACTATTGCCGGCGGCATCGTTAAAGCTGAGAGTCGCGGTGCGTTCGCCGGTGGCTTTTGGCGCGAAGAAAATGGTGGCGACGCAACTGGACGATGCGGCCAGGCTGGAGCCACAGGTGTTGGAGGAGACGGAGAAGTCGCCCGGGTTGACTCCGGTAACAGTGATGCTGTTGATGCTTACGGCGGCGCTGCCGCCGTTGGTGAGGGTTGCTGTTTTGGCGCCGCTAGTCTGACCGAAGGGCACCGAGCCCCAGACCATGGAAGAAGGCGAAGCGGTGAGCGTGATGCCGGAGGAGTTCACCCCGGAGCCGGAGAGCGCGACGGAGAGTGGGGTCGGCGAACTGCCGATGGTCAGAGTCCAGGCGGCGGCACGCGCGCCCGCCGCAGTTGGCTCGAAGAGGACGCTTGCCGTGCAGCTTGCGGATGCGGCGAGGGTTGATCCGCAACTGGTGGAGGAGATGGCGAAGTCGCCGGAATTGGCTCCGGAGATGACAGAGGCGCTCATGGTAACCGAACTGGAGGTGCTATTGGTGACGGTGATGATCTGCGACGCGCTGCTGGAGCCCAGGCTGACGCTGCCGAAGTTCAGACTGGTGGGCGATGCGGCGACGGTTCCGGAGGAGCCGCCCGCGCCGAGTCCGGAGAGAGAAACCTGCTGCGGGCTATTGGAGGCGCTATCGATAAAGGCGAGATTCGCGGTGCGCGTGCCGGAGGCTGTGGGCTTGAAGAGAATGGTGACGGTGCAGCTTGCGGAAGCGGCGAGCGTCGAGCCGCAGGTCTGCTGATAAATGGCGAAGTCACCGGAATTGGCTCCGGTAAAGGCAATGCTGCTGATGCTGATGGGACTTCCGCCGGTGTTGGCGAGGGTTGCGGTTTTGGGTCCGCCCGCCTGTCCCACGGCGACCTGGCCCCAGGTGATGGATGTGGGCGAAGCGCTGGCTGACCCCGCGCTGGAGACGCCGGAGCCGGAGAGGGCGACGGAGAGCGGGCCCGAGCCATCGTTGACGGCCCATGTTGCGCCGCGCGCGCCTGTTGCGGTTGGCTTAAAGAAAACGTTCGCGGTGCAGCTTGCGGAAGCGCCGAGGCTTGATCCGCAGGTGGTAGAGGAGACGGCAAAATCGGCGGCATTCGTTCCGGAGATTCCCGCGCCGCTGAGGGCGACGGAAGCGGAGGTGCCGTTGGTGACGGTGATAGTCTGCGAGGCGCTGCTTCCCCCGATGCCGACGCTGCCGAAGGACAA
>JBAUHD010000371.1:0-6987 GCA_049680085.1 Acidobacteriaceae bacterium | reverse complement strand
ACGGCGGACAGTTCGGCGCCGCCGTCGCATTTTCGCCGGACGGCAAAGACCTATACCTCTCCTCCGGCGACCGGCAACGCATGACCCCTGCCCAGGACCCCAACCAACCCCTCGGCAAAATTCTCCGCCTCACCCTCGATGGCAAGCCAGCCCCCGGCAATCCCATGGCCGGGAAAACCGGTGCGGCCACCGTGCCCATCATCGATCCGCCTGAGGACACGGTAGCCGCAAAGACAGCCCCGGTGCTACGGACCTACAAGTTTCCCGGACCCAACCTCACCCCCGCGGAAACCTGGTGTTCCGGACTCCGCACTCCCTACGGCCTGGCCTTTTCGCCCGACGGACGCCTCTGGGAACTGGGACACGGTCCGCGCGGCGGCGATGAGTTGAACCTCATCGAACCCGGAAAGAACTACGGCTGGCCGCTTGTCTCCTACGGGCACAACTATAACGGCGTGCCCATTCCGAGTCCGAAAACCCGGCCTGACCTGGCCGAACCCGTTATCTACTGGGTTCCGGTCCTCGCGCCCGGCAACCTCATGTTCTACAAAGGCCCCATGTTTTCGCAATGGAATGACTCGGCACTTGCCAGCGGGATGGGTTCAAAATCCCTCGTCCGCATCACCTTTGACGGAAAGGGTGGAGCAAAGCCCGCCGACCGGTGGAACATAGGTTTTAGAGTCCGCGATGTGGAGGAGGCCCCTGATGGCTCTCTGTGGGCGATCGAGGATGCAAGCTCAGGCGGCCTCTTTCACCTGACCCCGAAATAAGCTCGGCCGCAACCGCCAAAGGCCATACTCCAAGCGGATGCGCCTGCCCGCCTCGCCCACCAACGCCCACCTGTTAGTGAGCGCATTGGCGATTTTGCGGCAACAGGAGGACGTGCGCGGTTTAGCCTCTCGATTGCCTGCGAAACGGCGGGACTGAACAAAGGAGGAAATGACAGGCGGCGATTGACGCGCGCCGACCGCGTGGAATAGAGTCAGGGCCTCCGTAACTCAGGCTCGGGCTGCAATATGAAATGCCTGCGCGAGCCCGCAACCGGGCAGAATGCAGCTTGAAGCAATGTGTTCGGGGAGGAGAGTAACCATGCTGTCGTCCCCGCCCGCCGATCCACTCCACCCGTTATCGCTGCTGTCCAATGAAGTTGTTGAGGAACCGCTTCCGTCTCTCGGCACCGGGCTGAAAGTCCTGATGGTCTGGCCTCACTTTCCGCCTTCCTTCTGGGGCTTTGAAGGAGTGATGGAGATGATCCCGGAAAGCTCCGTGATGCCGCCGCTGGGCTTGATCACGGTGGCCGCGCTGTGTCCGGCCAACTGGCAGATTCGTCTCCTCGACAGAGCCTTCGAGGAACTGCGCGATGAGGATCTGCTCTGGGCCGATCTGGTGATGGTCAGTGCGATGGTTGCCCAGCGTGTGGATGCCCTGGCCACCCTGGCGCGCGCTCGCGCTCTGAAGCGCCGGACTTTCATTGGAGGTCCGTGGGCCAGCAGCGAACCCGATTTCCTGCTCACACACGCCGATCACGTGCTGGCGGGCGAAGCCGAAGAGGTCTTCGCGGAGATCGCCGTTGCCTTGGAAAAGGGCGAGGCGCACCGGCTGTACCGCGTCGCCGATAAGCCGGACATGTCGCGCAGCCCTGTGCCGCGCTTTGACTTGCTCCAGACGAATCGATACACATCGATGTCGGTGCAGTTCTCGCGCGGGTGCCCGTTTCAGTGTGAGTTCTGCGACATCATTACGATCTATGGGAGGCGGCCGCGAGCGAAGACCCCGGCCCAGGTCATTGTCGAGCTGGATATGCTGCGGCGGCTTGGCTGGCACAACGAGGTGTTTATTGTCGACGACAACTTCATCGGCAACCACAAGCAGGCGTTGCTGCTGACGCAGGAGCTGAAGATATGGCAGGAACGAAATGGGCATCCCGTCTCGTTCTATACGGAAGCCTCTCTCAACCTGGCCGACCTGCCTGAATTGCTCGCGGCCATGGTCGCGGCGAACTTCATGTATGTATTTGTCGGCATCGAGACCCCATCCGCGGAGGCGCTGAAGGGATCGCGAAAGTATCAGAATCTGCGTGGCGACATTACCAGCCAGGTCCGGGCGATCCGGGAGAGCGGCTTGTGGGTATTGGCCGGATTCATCGTGGGTTTCGATTCGGACGACGAGAGCATCTTCGCAAGGCAACTGGAGTTCATCGAACAGACCAGCATTGCCTGGGCCATGGCCGGTGTTCTGCAGGCTCCGCCCACCACCGCCCTGTTCGACCGAATGAAGCGCGAGGGGCGTCTCATCGAGAATAGCCAATCGACCACAAATTTCAGCCCGCCGAACTTCCGCACCACCATGCCGCTGCCGGCGCTGCTCCACGGGCTGGCCGGTCTGCTGACAGCCTTGTATACGCCGAAGGCGTACTTCGGGCGGGCGTTTCGCTCAATCGAATCGTGGCAACCGCGCCCGACGCAGCAACCTCCTCGGTTACCTCTGTCCTACAATCTGCGAGTGCTGGTTGCATCGATGTGGCGGCAGGGAATCCGCTCCAGTTATCGGTCTGCATTCTGGCGATTTCTGTGGCTCATGGTTCGGAACTGGGCGCTTCAGCCGGCGAAGCTGTGGCTCGGATACATGGTGCTTTTGTCTGCGCAACACTTTCTTAACTACGCGCAGGTGGCCGCTGAGGAACTTGAAGAACACTGTCGCACTCTGGAGAAAACAGAGATTGGGCCCTCAGATGGAACTGGAACGCGATCCCCCGGTGTGCGCATTCAGCCACAGTTGGCTAGTGCCTGAGCTGACGGGCAGGGCATCGCCGTGACCCGTTTAACTGTATTCGCTTCTTCCGAGTAACCGACAAACCGAAACCTGAGTGTCAGTTGGTGATATCAGGCCGAGTCACTCACCGAGCAGGGTACTGGCAGTTCTCTGTGCTCCCTGTGTACTCTGGGATCAAGGTCCTTTCGGCCACTGGCAACTTCGATTCAGGAGCACGACTCAATGAAAACCGCCATCCGCGCCATCATCCTGCTGCTTATCGTCCTCTGGCTCGGCGGAGTCATGTTCTTCCCCATCGTCGCCGCCTCCGCCTTCGGTTCCCTGCCCGATACCCACGCCGCCGGAACCATCGTCGCCAAATGCCTCCGCATCCTGCACTATGAAGGGCTCTTCTCCGGAGCCATCATCGTCATCCTGCTGCTCATCGGCCAGGCTGTCCGTGCCTTCCCGCGCTCTGTCCTCGCTCCCGTCATTCTGGCTCTGGTGATGCTCGGGCTCACGTCCTATTCGCAGTTCTCCGTCATCCCGCGCATGGACCACGACATCGCGGCCACCGGCGGAGCCATCAACGCCGTCCCGGCCAACAACCCCTACCGCGTGGACTTCAACCGCCTCCACCACTGGTCTGAGCATCTCGAAGAAGGAGTGCTGCTGGCCGGAGTGATCCTGGTAATCCTGCTCGCGGCGAACTATCCCAAGGCGGAGCGGCAACTCAGCGAGCCGGCAAGTCAGCAGGTCAGCGGGTGAGCCACTCGTTCAGGAAGCGAGTCAGTGGATGAGTCGAGCCGGTAGATCAGCAAAACGACGCTCAATCTGCAAACCGCCTCGCCCAAGGGGTTCACCCACAATCTGTCAAGCCCTCCCACCCTCAACTCACGTTCCTGCAATAACTTACCAATGCATTTGAATTCCCCTGATCTGCTAAAATAGAAGAGTAGAGAAAATTCCCTTCACCGCAAGCCGCAACCCACGTTGCGCTTTGCGCTTCGGCCTGGATTTCGAGTTAAACCCTTTGTTTTCAGGATCAATCTCTTAAGTCCTTTGTTATCAGGATCAAATTTGCTAAGTCCTTTGTTTTCAGGATCAACATATTTTTTTTGAGAAAAAAGCAAACCCACTCTTCCCCGCCCAGGCCACGCACGCCCCCTCTTTCTCCTAAGTCCTTTGTTTTCAGGATCAACGTTTACTAAGTCGTTTGTTTTCAGGATCAATGCACTTTTTTTGAACCGCCGATCCGCTGCTATCATCTGAGATTGGCGCATCCGCGCAATTTTCTGATTTAGGACAAGCATGAAGACCGGCATTATCGGCCTGCCGCAGGTGGGCAAGACTTCCCTGTTCCGCATTCTTACCGGAGCAAAGATCGAGGATCGCGGCTACTCCAACCCGCGCGAGTCGCACCTGGGCGTCGCCAGGGTTCCCGACCACCGGCTGGAGAAGCTGGCCGCGCTCTACAACCCGAAGAAGACCACCTTTGCCACCGTGGAATACGCCGACGTGGCCGCCATTGGGCAGGAGGCGCTGAAGGAGACGGCTTTCCTGACGAACCTGCGCAATGTGGACGCGCTGATTCACGTGCTGCGCGCGTTTGAGGACGACGCGATTGCGCACGTGGGGCCTGTCGATCCGCTGCGCGACATCAAGAATGTCGAGTTTGACCTGATGGTGAGTGACCTGACGCAGATTGAAAAGCGGCTGGAGCGGGTGGAAAAAGACATGAAAAAAAGCCGCACTGCCGAGCTTGAAAACGAGCAGGCGCTGCTGCTGCGCTCGAAGGAGGCGCTGGAGGCCGAAAAGCCGCTGCGCGAACTGGAGATGACGGCGGAGGAAAAGAAGCTGATCCGCGGCTTCATGTTTTTGTCGCAAAAGCCTGTTTTATATGCAGTTAATCTACAGGAGAGCGGGACGCTGGGAGCGGACCTGGAAGCGGCGGCGGCGAAGTATGGGTTGACGGAAGTCGCCTCCCGCCCCAACGCCGGAGTCACCGCTTTCTGCGGCAAGGTCGAAGCGGAGCTGGCCGAGATGGAGCCGGAGGAAGCGGCGGAGTTTCTCGCTTCTTACGGGCTGACGGAAAGCGGGCTGGTGCGGCTGATTCGGAAAAGCTACGAGCTGCTGGGGCTGGTCAGCTTTTTCACGGCAGGCGAAGACGAGTGCCGCGCGTGGACCGTTCCGGCCAACTCGCGCGCGCAGGAAGCGGCGGGAGCGATTCACTCGGATTTGGAGAAGCACTTCATCCGCGCCGAGACCATCCACTGGGATACGCTGCTGGCGGCGGGATCGGAAGCCGCGGCCAAGGCGCAGGGCACGCTGCGGCTGGAAGGCAAGGACTACCTGGTGAAGGACGGCGACGTGATGCATATCCGGCATAGCGGGTAAAGCGGCTGGTGAGGCGGGTGGCTAAAAGCCGGGTCGCTGATGGAGTGGGTGGCTATAAAGCGGGTAGCGGGTTTGTGCCACAATAGACGCCTACTCTAAATCGAACAGTTCTGATTTGAGGGTTTTACCAAGGATGCACGTGGAACGCACAGTCGCCAGAAGCCGAACAAAACCCGCCACCCGCTTCATAGCTACCCGGCTCTTCGCCACCCGCCTCTTGGCGACCCGCTTCTTAGCCAACCCATGATCCTCTCCATCATTCTCGGAATTGTGGCCGCGCTCGCCGACATTGTCGGTGGGATGATCCTGGTGCGCCGCGAGTGGCCGCAGCACTACCTGCGCTACTTTGTCGCGCTGGGGGCGGGGTTCATGATGGCGGTGGCGTTTCTGGAGATGGTTCCGGAGAGCTTGAAGTTCCAATCGCACTGGGAACCAGTGCTGATTCTGGCGGGCTACTGCGCCATCCATCTGCTGGAACACACCATCACGCCGCACTTCCACTTTGGTGAGGAGACGCACCATCACGAGTTCATCTCCGCGCACACGGGCAACTCGGTGCTGGCGGGGCTGGCGGCGCACGCCCTGTTTGATGGAGTGGCGATCGGCTCAGGCTTTGTGCTTTCGGAAACGCTGGGCTGGCTGATCTTTATTGCGATTTTTCTGCACAAGATGCCGGAAGGGTTCACCGTGGCGTCGGTGATGATGGCCTCGGGACGCAGCCGGCGCATGGCGCTGGTGTCGGCCATTGTGCTGGCGCTGGCGACGGTATTCGGCGTGCTGCTGATCAGTCTGCTGCCGGGATGGGTCGAGGCCGGGCTGCCGCTTTCCGCAGGCGTGGCGATTTATGTCGCGGCGACCGATCTGGTGCCGGAGGTCAATCGCGAGCCGGGGATTCGGATGGCGCTGGTTTTCTTTGCCGGGGTCGCGCTTTTTCTCGCGATCAAGCTGCTGGCGCCGAACCTCTAGCGGAGGGCTGCGATTCCCACCCTTGAGTACAAAGAACGGGTTCAGGGATAAGCACCCGGAGATGCCGGATGGACGCGCTTGACCCGGAAAAGAGGTCATATTATTCTGACCCTATAGGAGAAGGTCATGGAGAAAATGGCGGTCGCGGAGTTCAAGGCTCAGTGTCTCGCAGTGATGAACCATGTATCGCAAAGCGGGCAACCGGTGGTGATTACGAAGCACGGCAAGCCAGTGGTCAAGCTCGTTCCAGTCAAGGAAGATGAGGACGAAATTTTTGGGGCGTTGTCCAGCATCGCCAGAATTACGGGTGATATCGAGGACACGGTTCCGGCAAGCGCTTGGGGAGTGGAGTGATTCTTCTCGATACGCATATTCTCATCTGGATTCTCCTTGCTCCCGATAAACTTTCGGCCAGGGCGAGAAAAGCGATTGTGGCGGCCCGCAAGCTGGGGCCGCTTGGCTTATCCGCGATCAGCCTGTGGGAGATCGCCTGGCTTGCGGAGAACAAGCGGATCGAAATTGATGTGAGCGTGGATGCGTTTGTGAAAAAGTGCGCTTCGTATGTGCAGATTCTCGCGATCACGCGGGAGATTGCCGTGTGTTCGGTCCAGTTGCCAAAGTCCTACCCGAATGACCCGCAGGACAGAATCATTGGGGCGACAGCTATTGTTGAGGGCATCCGCCTGCTGACGCACGACAAGCGGATCATCAAATCCGGCCGGGTGCTGCCGGTGGTTGTGTAGCGCGGACCTATTCCACCGTGACGGATTTGGCGAGGTTGCGCGGCTGGTCCACGTCGCAGCCGCGGCGCACGGCGATGTGGTAGGCGAGCAGTTGCAGCGGGACCACTTCGAGCATGGGCAGCAGCAGTTC
>JBAUHD010000370.1:0-1823 GCA_049680085.1 Acidobacteriaceae bacterium | reverse complement strand
CCCACGCGCGATTGGCGTAGGCGATGTAGTTGGGGAAGACGGAAAGCGCGGAGGCGACATGGACGACGACGAGCAGGGAGCAAATCCAGGCCCATGCGCGGAGCCAGCGCCCGTTGCGGCGGGCGAGAGCCATGATGGTCGCTCCGGCGAGCATGGCGGCCAGGGCATAGACGGGAAGGAGGTGGCGGGCGCCGATGTCCATGCCGGCGGCCATGGCAATGGCGAAATAGAGGGCGGCTGGCAGGATGAGGTAGGCAACCTCGCGGCCCCAGCGCAGACGGCCAGTGACGATGGCGAAGACCGCGAGGGCGAGGAGCCCAAGCATGCCGAGGGTGGTCTTGATGAGGAAAGCTACGGGGAAGTACCACCAGACGGCGTGCGCGTATACATGGTCGAGGATAAAGGTGGGGTAGCCCTGCGCCATGAGTTTGACATCGACGAGGCCCATGAGTTCGGACTCGGGAAGCAGGTGCCAGTGAGCAAAGGCGAGGATGACGGACTGGTCAAAGTGGCTCAGCCCGGAGGCATAGGCGGCGAGAGATGGAATGAGGTGGAGTCCGGCGGGGCGGGCGGCGTAGCGGAAGCCGAAGAAGGCCCAAAGCACGATGCAACCGCCGATGATGATGAAGGCGAAGGCTCCGGCGAGGCGGAGGGTGGTGCGCAGGCGTTGTCCGCGGGCCGTAGTGGCGACTTCCCAGAGGATGAGAACAACCATCATGGGCGCAAACAGGATGCCGGAGTGCTTGCTTGATATCAGCAGCCCGGCAGTGACAGCGGCGAGGACGAGTCGCCACCATCCGGGCTTCTTTACGTAGCGGTAAAAGGCATAGATGGAGGCGATGAAGAAACAGGTCACGCCCATGTCTGTGGCGACGAGCGCGGAGTTGGCAAGAAGATTAGGGCCGAAGCTGGCGAGGATGAGCGCGAAGAGCGCGGCCCCAGTACCGAAGAATTCGCGGGTAGCAAAGAAGATGAAGAGAGAGAGCCCGATGGCAAACAGGCCGGTCATCATGCGCATTTGAAAGAGGAGATGCTGGGAGGCCCCGTCGTTGCGGGCGAGCCAGTCGCGGCCGTCCAGGTAGGCCTCGCCTTTGAAAAATCGGCCCTGAAGCGGCGGGGTCCAGAGGTTTTTACCGAGTGTGGGGACGGCGGCAAGGAGCTTTACGAGCGGCGGGTGCTCGGGATTCAGACCGTAGTCGCCGGTCTTCCACATCATGTATCCGGAGAAGGAGTGGTCGCCTTCGTCCCAGGTGAGCGACTCGCGATGGACCACGCAGGTAAACTGCGCGGCTTGAACGATGAGCAGCGCGACGACGGCACACGAAACCCAGTGCCTTCTGAACCAGGGTGCGGTTGTTTGCACGTAACCCTCCGGGGAAGATGATCGAATCTTAAATGGAGAGGGTCCAAGCTGTAACGTTTAAGCAGAGGTACGCGAACCCAGGTCTCAAAAGCGAGACCTGGGGCACCCACACCCGCACCAGGGAATTAAACCTCAACCAACTGTTCGGACTTTTCCGCCGAGCCGTAGTGAGTGAGGACGTAGTCGTCCAGAATTTTTTTGAAATCCTGGACGATGGTATCGCCTTTGAGCGTGATCATGAGGCGTCCGTCGACGTAGACGGGGGCTTTGGGTTCTTCGAAGGTTCCGGGCAGGGAGATGCCGATGTTGGCGTGCTTGGATTCGCCGGGGCCGTTGACGACGCAGCCCATGACGGCGAGCTTGAGTTCCTCGACGCCGGGATATTGCGCGCGCCATGCGGGCATGGAATCGCGGAGGTAATTCTGGATTTGCAGCGCCAACTCCTGGAAGTAGGTGCTGG
>JBAUHD010000369.1:0-11283 GCA_049680085.1 Acidobacteriaceae bacterium | reverse complement strand
TTGGCCGCGCTGTGGTAGTCGTCGGCTTCGGCGAACTTCCATCCGGTCAGGCGGACGAGCTCGGCGGCGATGGTGGATTTTCCGGAGGCCGTGACGCCCATCAGAATTACGATCATGAATTGGATTTGTCCTTGAGCAATTCTTTCACGTCCGAGAGCAGTTGTTGCGGCTGCCAGTCGTTGGTGGGATACCACTTGTAAATTTTGCCGTCGGGAGTAATGACGACGGTGGAAAGCGAGTGATCGAGGGTGTGGTTCTGGCCGGGAGTCACGCCGACGAGGAAGAATCTGAGCACCTTCGACAATTCTTTCTGGGGCGGGGCGGCGAAATCCCAGTGCTGGAAGGTCTCCTGAGTGTACTTGCCGGTGTAGGCTCCGCCATAGCTACGCAGGACTTTGGGCGTATCGTAGGCGGGATCGAAGCTGACGCTGAGCAGATGGGTGCGTTTATATAAGGATGGGTCTTCAGCGAGCGCTTTATCAATTTCGGCGAAGTTGCGGCTCATGCGCGGGCAGTAGCTGGCCAGCGGGCAGCGCGTGTAGATGAAGGTGATGAGCAGCACCTTGCCGTGGAACTGCGCAAGATGGATGGTTTTGTCGCTCTGGTTGAGAAAGCTGAAGTTGGGAACGCTTTCGCCGGGGGTGAGCGGATTGTATTGCACGGGCGGCGGGTAGTCGGCTTTGGCCTGGCCAACGATGACGATCTGATCGAGCACATCGGAGGTGTCGGAGGCGAGCAGCGTGGCGGTAAGGGTGTCGCCGGGGTGCAGTTCGGAGAGGACGCTGGCATTTTTGAGCTTGTAGGGCATCACCATGGCGTCCATGAATCCGGGAATGGCGTTGGTGTCGAGAGTGATCTCGCCCTTGGCTGCGTTGGTGGAAACCACAACACCGCGCACATGGTATTGCTTCACTCCATGGTCGGCGGCCGCCGGGGATGACGCATTGCGGCACCCGCAGGCCGCGGCAAGAGCACACGCGAGAAGCACGGCTGAGACTCCGGATGAAAGGCGCATGTATGCTCAGTTTACACTTGAGTTTCATTCAGAAACGGGATGCGGGCAGGGGAAGAAATCACGCGGGCGTTTGCCTCCGGGGCGACGGTGCTTACGGGGAACGCGCGCGCCGCGCGGTGGCTGAGGCGCGAGTACGGACTGCGGCAGCGCGAGGCGGGGCGGCGGGCGTGGACGACTCCGCCGATTGAGGACTGGGACACCTGGCTGCGGCGGCAGTGGGAAGCGCGGGCGCTGGCGGATGGGGAGGCTCCCCTGCTGCTGAGCAGCTTGCAGGAGCGCGCGGTTTGGACGCGGATGCAGCGCGAGGATGCGGCGCTGGTGGTCTCTCCAGCGGGCATGGCCGCGCTGGCGGAGGGCGCGTATGCGCTGCTGAGCGAGTATGGAGCCCACGCGGAACGGAACCACACCTGGGCGAAGGCGGATGCGGAGAGCTTTCGGCGATGGGCGGCGAGTTTTGAGCGGGAGTGCGCGCGCCGCAACTGGATGCCGCGCGCGGGGCTGGAAGCGAAAATTGCCGCGTCGCTGAACGCGGATGCGCTGCCGGAGGAGATTCTGCTGGCGGGCTTTGACCGGGTGACTCCGGCGCAGGAGGGCCTGCTGCGCGCGCTGGCCGATTGCGGCGTGCGGATTCATTTTGCGGAGATGGGATGCGAGGAGCCGCGGGCGGAATTTGTCCGCGCCGCTGGATTGCGTGAAGAGATTGCGGCGTGCGCATGGTGGGCGCGCGGTTGGGTTGAGAAAAATGCCGAGGCGCGGATCGGGATTCTTGTGCCGGATCTGGGCGCTGCGCGCAGCGGGATCGAGCGGGTCTTCCGGCGCGTGCTGATGCCGCGGACGGACGATATTTTTTCCGAGCAGGCAATGCCGTTTGAGTTTTCGCTGGGGCATCCGCTGGCGGATTCACCGGGGATTCGCGCGGCGCTGCTGCTGCTGCGTTGGCTGCGCGAACCACTGGGCGAAGAGGAAGTTTCGTGGCTGCTGCTGTCGGGTTTTCTGGGTTCGAGCAGCGACCAGTATCTTGCGCTGGCGCGGCAGGACGCGAGGATTCGCGCCAGGGATGCGCTCTCAACGGAAATTGGGTTGGAGGAGTTTTTGCGACGGACGGGCGGGTCGCGGCTTTCCTGTTTGGCGAGACTTGAGGATGCGCGAAAGGCGGCGGCGGCCAACAGGATTGAGGAGCAAGACCGGCTGCCCGGGCAGTGGATCGACCTAGTGCAACTACTGTTGCGTGAGGCGGGCTGGCCGGGCGCGGCTGATCGCGGCACGCTGCACTACCAGGCGTTGCGGCGGTGGGAGCGCGCACTGGACGAAATTGCCTTGCTGGATTTTGACGGGCAACGGGTGGGGTACGGTGATTTTCTGCGGACGCTTGAGGCGCACGCGCGGGAGACGATTTTTTCGCCGGAGTCGCACGGGGCTCCGGTACAGGTGATGGGCGCGCTGGAGGCTTCGGGGCAGCAGTTTGACACGGTGTGGTTTTTGTCTGCGGATGACGAGAGCTGGCCTTTGCGCGGGCGGGCGCATCCGCTGCTGCCGAGCGATGTGCAGCGGCGATTCAGGATGCCGTATGCGGATGCGGAGAATGATCTTGCGCTGGCCAAAGCGGTTACCGCGCGCATTGCGGTGAGCGCGCCGGCGGTGGTGTTCAGCCATGCGGAACGCAATCGTGACGGCGAGTTGCGGCCTTCTACGCTGCTGCCGCGCGATGCTGCGTGGCGGGCGGCGGAGGCTCCGGACGAGCCGATGGGCTTGCGCACGGAGCCGCTGGAGGAAGTGGAGGACGATTCGGGAGTGATTGCGTGGCCGGTGGAGCAGTCTCCCGGCGGGGCGGATGTGCTGAAGCACCAGGCGGCGTGTCCCTTCCATGCGTTTGCGGCGAAGCGGCTGCGGGCGGAGCCGCTGAACCGGCATGAGTGGGGATTGTCCGCGGCGATGCGCGGAAAGCTGCTGCATGAGACGCTGCAAAAAATATGGTCGCCGGACGACGGCGCGCTGCATTCGTTGGAAGAGCTTCAGACGGCGGTGCGCGAAGGGCGGCTCGACGGGATTCTGACTGCGGCGATTGCGGAGGCGTTTGCGCGGTTGGATGCTCAAGAGGATGCGTGGACGCGAGCGTATCTTGCGAGCGAGCAGCGAAGGCTGCATCGGCGGCTTGCAGAATGGATGCGGCTGGAGGCCGCGCGCGTGCCATTTGAGGTGATCGCGTGCGAAGAGAAACTGCACGATGTGAACGTGGGCGGATTGAAGCTGAAGCTGCGCGCGGACAGGATTGATGAGGTGTCCAACTTTGAGCGCCTGCTGATTGATTACAAAACGGGCGCGGTATCGGTGAGGGACTGGGAAGGGGCGCGTCCGAATGAGCCGCAGTTGCCGCTGTATGCCGTCTTCGGCAATGTGGAGGACGTGCGCGGCGTACTGTTTGCGCGGATTCGCGCGGGCGAGACTGGGTTCGCGGGCAGCGTGGCGGATTTGAATCGGCAATTGCTGCCTCTTGCGAAGGCGACAGCTGCTCTTGGCGCGACCGCCTACACGGACGAGATGCGCGGGGAGTGGGAGAGCGCGCTGCTGGGGCTGGCCGCGGATTTTTTGCGCGGGGCGGCGGCGGTGGACCCGAAAGACGGGAAGAAAAGCTGCGCGCATTGTCCCATGCCGGGGCTGTGCCGTGTTGCGGAAGTATGCGACCCGCTGGAAGAGGGCGCGGAGGCGAAGGGAGATGGCGACGACGAGTAACTTGCCCGCCGATGCGGAGGTGCGGGAGCGCGCGCTCGCGCTGGAGCAGTCGTTTCTTGTCCGGGCCCCCGCCGGGTCGGGCAAAACCGATCTGCTGACGCGGCGCTTTTTGAAGCTGCTCGCGGCGGTGGATGAGCCGGAGGAAATTCTGGCCATCACGTTTACGCGCGCGGCCACGGCGGAAATGCGAGCGCGCGTGCTGGGACATCTGGAAGAGGCTTCGCGGCTTGCACCGGCGGCGGAGGAGGACGAGCGTGTATCTCTGGCGCGCGCCGCGCTGGCTCATGCGGAGGTACGGGGCTGGCGGCTGCTGGAGCAGCCGCACCGGCTGAACATTGAAACCATCGATTCACTTTGCTTGCGGATTGCGCATAATCAGCCGCTGCTTTCGCGGATGGGCGGGAGGCTTTCTCCGTCGGAACACGCGGAGCCGCTTTATGCAGAGGCGGCGCGGCGCACGCTTTCGCGGTTGGGTTCGGCGGACGCGGCGCTGGACGCCGCTCTGGCGCATCTGCTGGAGCTGCGGGACAACCATCTGGCTGAATGCGAGCAGTTGATTGCGGAGATGCTGTCGCATCGCGACCAATGGATACGGGCGTTTCCGCTGGCCGGCGCAATGGGAGAGGAAGGATGGAACGAGGCGCGGTCGCGGTTGGAAAAGCCGCTTCGCGAGGAAGTGAAGCGGGTCCACGGCGAGGTTTATGAGCTGATGACGGAGCAGCCCGCGCTTGGGGCCGCGCTGATGGAGTTGACGCAATATGCCTGCGGCAACGGTAACGGGAAACTCGCTTCGCTGGCCGGTTTGCGCGCGCTGCCTCGGCCTGAGGCCATGGCCGTCGAGCACTGGCGGTGCATCGCGCATTTTCTGCTGACCCATGGAGAGTGGCGAAAGGCGCGCGGGCTGAATGTGACGGCGGGATTTCCTCCGAATGGAAAGAAGCAGAAGGAGCGGATGGGATTTCTGCTGGAGAAGTTCGCGGCGGTTCCGGGCCTGCGCGCGGCGTTGTGCGCGGCGAGGGATTTGCCGGAGCCTCGGTATGAGGAACGGCAGTGGGAGACGCTGCGGCATATTTTCATGGCGCTGCGGCAGGCGGTGGCCGAGTTGCGGGTTCTGTTTGCCGAGCGGGACACGGTGGACTTTATCGAGCTAAGCCTGGCGGCGCGCGAGGCGCTGGGCAGCGCGGATGCGGCTGCCGATGTGTTGCTGGCGTTGAGCGGCAACCTCCGTCACATTCTTGTGGATGAATTTCAGGACACGTCGCGCAGCCAGCATGAATTGCTGCGAATGCTGATTCGCGCGTGGGAATTGGGGGACGGCCGCACTTGTTTTCTGGTCGGCGATCCGATGCAGTCGGTGTATCTCTTCCGGCAGGCCGAAGTGGAGCTTTTTGAGCAGGTGGCTCGCGACGGCCTGGTGTGCGACGAGCACACGGTGGAGCTTGAACCGCTGGAGCTGGTGACGAACTTCCGGTCGCATGAGGGGCTGACAGCGCGGTGGAACGAGATGTTTGAGCCGGTGTTCGCGGAGGGCTCGGGGGCGGGGTGTGTTCTCTATTCGCCCACGTTCGCTTCGGAGCCGGCGCCGCCGGGCGAGGGAGTGGAGGTTCATCCGCAGATTGTGGATGGCTCGGACGGGAAAGAGCTTGCGGAAGAGGCTGAAGCCGAGCAGGTGCTGAAGATTATCACGCAACACCTTCCACGCATCGAGCGCGCGAAAGAAAAGAATGAGGAGTACCGCGTGGCGGTGCTGGTGAGGTCACGTTCGCACTTGGCGCAAATTGTCAGACTGCTGCGCGAGCGAGAGGTTCCATTTCGCGCGGTGGAACTGGAGAGGCTGAGCGAGCGGCAGGAGTTGATTGATTTGATGTCGCTGGTTCGCGCGCTGCTGCACCCGATGGACCGCGTGGCGTGGCTCTCGGTGCTGCGGGTGCCGTGGTGCGGGCTTGTGCTTGGCGACTTGCACGCGCTCACGGGGGCGGATGATCCGGCGTTTCGGAATGTGTCGGTGCTTGAGTTGATGGCGTCGCGGATTTCGTTTTTGAGCGCGGATGGGGCGGCGCGCTTGCGGCGCGTGGACGGGATTTTACGGCAGGCGCTTGCGTCGCGATTCGAGGGGCTTCACGCGGGCTCATTCTCGCAATGGATTGAGCGCGTGTGGCGCAGCCTGGGAGGCCCGCAATGCGTGGACGCCGCCGCTTATGAGAACGCGCAGGTATTTTTTACGATGCTGGACGCGGTGACTCCGGATGGAATGGCCTGCCTCACCGAAGATTTTGAGGCGGAGATGGAGCGGCTTTATGCGCAGCCTGATCCGCGCGTGAGCGAGCGGGCCGGCGTGCAGCTCATGACCATCCACAAGGCCAAGGGGTTGGGGTTTGATGTGGTGATTGTGCCGGGGCTTGACCGCCGGACCGCGCAGGACAAGCAGCCGCTGATCTGTTCGCTGGAGCGGACGAACGCAACCAGGGGGTCGGAGATGCTGGTGGCTCCGATCGGGAATCGCGGGGATGAGAAGCATCCGACGTACGCCTGGGTGCGGCGGCAACTGAGCCGGCGCGCGGATGAGGAACTGAAGCGCGTTTTGTATGTGGCCGCAACGCGCGCGCGGCGGTCGCTGCATCTGCTGGGCACGGCTATCGCGACGAAGGATGGGCTAAAGGCGGATTCGAGGAGCCTGCTCGGGGTTGGCTGGCCTGCGCTTCAGGCTGATTTTGCGGTGGCGCTACGGGCGCGGGAGGAAGCGAATCAGAAAGAGCGTAGCGAAAATGTCGTTGCGTTTCCCGCGCCACGCAGGGAAGATGAGGGGCTTGCAATTGCGGCGGGCGCAGAGGCTGAAGACGCGGCGCGTCCGAAGCTGTGGCTGCGGCGTTTGCGTGCGGACGTTGATTCTCGTCCACTGCTCGAAAATGTAACGTTTGCGGGTACAAATGCCGGCGCAGCCGAAGCTTCGTTTGAGAGGCCGCATGGGTCGCGCGATGCGCGGCAGAAGGGCAGCGTGGTCCATGCGCTGCTGGAGCAGTTGAGCCGGGGGGTTCCGCCTGCGTCGTTGGAGGCCGCCGCGCGCTCGCTGCTGCGCGGTTTCGCTTATTCCGGTCGGGGCCTGGAAGATGGGATTGCAGAGGTATTGGCGGCGGTGCGGAACTGCGTGGATGACCCGGAGGGGGCGTGGATTCTTGCGCCGCATGCGCAGGCACAGTCGGAGGCTTCGTGGACGGGTTGGAAGGATGGTGCGCTGGAGACGCTGCGTGCGGACCGCGTGTTCCTTGCGGGGGCGACTGCGCGTGCGGAGGGCGAGGACCATCTTTGGATTGTGGATTACAAGATGAGCGCTCCGGCGGGCGATGAGGATTTTCTGGCGAAGCAGCGGGAAACGTATGCTCCGCAATTGGCGCGATATGCGCGGGCTTTGCGCGACGCGGAGGGAATTGATTTGCCGGTTTGCTTTGGGCTTTATTACCCGCGGATTGCGCGGTTGGACTGGTGGAGCGAGGGAGAAAGCTAGAGCGGTTCAAGCCTGAAGCGCGAGGTTCGCGCGAAAAGCCACAGAGGGAGCAGGCAAACCGCAGGTCCCTCACTGCGTTCAGGATGACATCGCGAGACAAAACCGCAGGTCCCTCCACTTCGCTGCGCTCCGGTCGGGATGACAATCCCAGGGACGATTTCAGGGAATGGCTTTAGGGCTGGTGGGATTCGTTGATGAGCATGTGGTGGCGGACGTCGGCTCCTCGGACCCAGAAGATTACGTCTTCGGCGATGTTGGTGGCGTGGTCGGCCACGCGCTCCAGAGTTCGGGCGATGACCAGCGCGCTAAGGGCCTGGGGGGCTACGTCGGGCTGGGCCTTCATTCGATCGAGGAGGGTGAAATATGCGGCCTGATTGAGCCGGTCCACGGTGTCGTCCATCGAGAGGACAGATTCGGCGATGGCGGCGTCGGCTTCGATGAAGGCCTGCAGAGCCCTGCGGACCATGGCTTCGGCGAGCGAGGCCATGCGCGGAATATCGACGGGGATGTCCGCGATGGGGAGGGTTTGCAGGGCGCGGGCGCGGTCGCTGATGCTCTGGGCCGAGTCGCCGACGCGCTCGATATCGGCGTTGATTTTGATGACGGCGAGGATGAAGCGCAGATCCACGGCCATGGGCTGCTGCATGGCGAGCAGGTCGAGCGCCATCTGGTCGACTTCGCGTTCCAGGCGGTTGATCGCCAGCTCGCCGCGATCGACGAGATCGCAGACGGAGAGGTCGCGCGTGCGGTAGGCCTCAACGGAGCGCTGGATGGCCTGTTCGGCCATGCCGGCCATGACCAGCAATTTCTCCTTGAGACCGTCGAGGCTTTGCTGAAAACGAATGCGTGTCATCCGAACCTGCCTGTGATGTAATCTTCTGTCCGCTTGTCGCTGGGGTTGGTGAAAATTTTGTGCGTTGAATCAAACTCGACAAGCTTGCCGCTGAGGAAGAAGCCGGTGCGCTCGGCGACGCGGGCGGCCTGCTGCATATTGTGTGTGACGATGACGATGGTGTACTGCGATTTGAGCTGAAAGATGAGGTCTTCGATTTTGGCAGTTGAGACGGGATCGAGGGCGGAAGCCGGTTCGTCCATAAGCAGGACTTCGGGATCGACGGCGAGGGCGCGGGCGATGCAGAGGCGCTGCTGCTGCCCTCCGGAAAGGCTGGCGCCGGATTTTTTCTTCAGATCATCTTTCACCTCGTCCCACAGCGCGGCCTGGATGAGGGAGCGCTCGACCACTTCATCAAGGATGCGGCGGTTGCGAAATCCGTTGAGCCGCAGGCCGGAGGCCACATTGTCGTAGATGGACATGGTGGGGAACGGGTTGGGCCGCTGGAAGACCATCCCGATGCGGCGGCGCACTTCGACGGGCGAGACATCGGCATAAATGTCGAGTTCGCCGATGCGGACTTTTCCTGTGACGCGCGCGATGGGATTGGTTTCATGCATGCGGTTGAGGCAGCGCACAAAGGTGGACTTGCCGCATCCGGAGGGACCGATGAGCGCGGTGGCGTGGTTGGCGGGGATGTGGAGGCTGATATCCATGAGGGTATGGTTCGAGCCATACCATGCGTTCAACTTGTCCACCTGAATTCCAACACCCACTTAGTTGGCTCCTTTCAACACGCCGCGCGTGGATACGTATCGCACCAGAGAAACGGATATCACGATGAGGAGAATCAATACCAGAGCGCCGGCCCATGCCAGGCGGTGCCACTCCTTGTAAGGAGAAATGGCGTAGACGTAAATCTGCAAGGGGAGAGCGGCGATAGGCTCGCCGAGACTGGAGCTCCAGAACTCGTTGCCGAGGGCGGTGAAGAGGAGCGGAGCGGTTTCTCCGGCGACGCGGGCGAAGGCCAACATGCAGCCGGTGATGACGCCGGGCGAGGCGGTCTTCAAGGTGATGGAAAGCACCGAGCGCCAGTTGGGAACACCAAGTCCGAGCGCGGCTTCGCGCACGGCGTTGGGGACCATGAGCAGCATCTCTTCGGTGGTGCGGGTGATGGTGGGGATCATCATGATGCCGAGCGCGACGCCCCCGGCCAAGGCGGAGAAATGCTTTTGCGGAAGCACGATGAGGGCGTAAATGGCGATGCCCATGACAATGGAGGGCACGCCATTGAGTACGTCGGCGGTGAAACGGACGAAGTTGGCCAACCGAGTGCCGCGTCCATACTCGGCGAGGAAGATGCCGGCGCCGATGCCGAGGGGGACGCCGATCACGCTACCGACAGCGAGCAGAATTCCCGATCCGGCGATGGCATTCGCCATGCCTCCGCCGATTTCGCCTACGGGCTTTGGCGCCTGCGTGAAGAAGGCAAGGTTGAGAGAACTGGCTCCCTTGTAGAGGAGGTAGGCGAAGATGGCGACGAGCGGCGCGACCACGAGGATGGTGCTGACGACGGCCAGTCCGGACGCGAAATGATTGGTGGCCGCGCGGCGGTAGCGATGGAAGGCGGTAGTGTGATATTGGCTGGGCATCAGACCACCCTGGCCGGCGCGCCGCGCGTGACCGCCCATACCAGCAGGCGGGCCAGCGCGTTCACGATGATGGTGATGATGAAGAGCGCGAGCCCGATCTCGACCAGCGCGCTGAGGTACATCTTGTCCGACGCTTCAGTGAATTCGTTGGCGATGACGCTGGCCATGCTGTAAGCGGGCGCGAGCAGGTTCTTTACAATGTCTGGCCGGTTGCCGATGACCATGGTGACGGCCATGGTTTCGCCGAGGGCACGGCCCAGGCCGAGAATCACGGCACCGACGATGCCGATGCGGGCGTTGCGCAACACGCCCATGCGAATCATCTCCCATCGCGTCGCGCCCAGGGCCAGCACCGCTTCGCGCTGCGAGCGGGGAACGGCGGTCATGACCTCGCGGGTGAGCGAGGAGATGATGGGCAGGATCATGATGGCGAGGATGACGCCGGCGGCGAGCATTCCAATGCCGAAGTTGGGCTTGGCGAAGAGGTCGGTCCAGCCGAACCATTGGATGAGGGCCGGATTGATGTAATTACGGAGAATGGGAGCGAGGACGAAGATGGCCCACAGCCCATACACGACGCTGGGAATGGCGGCCAGCAGTTCGGTGAGGAACGCGAGCGGGGCGCGCAGCGGCTTGGGGCACATCTCCGTGAGAAAGACGGCGAGGCCGATGGAGAGCGGCACGGCGATGACGAGCGCAATCGCGGAGGAAACCAGCGTGCCGTAAATGAAGGGAAGCGCTCCGTAGTTTCCGTTGACCGGGTCCCAGGCGGTTCCGAAGAAGAAATGCAGGCCGAACTTCGCGAGGGTGAGGCGCGAGCGCGTGACCAGCTCCGTGGCGATGAGGGCGACGATGGCGAAGATGCTGAGGGCGCTGAGCACCATGAGCCAGCGAAAGGCGCTGTCCGCGGCGGCGGAGTTTCCGCGGCTCAATAGATAGGCGCGGATTGCCGAAGGGGTGGGCGGCTCCGCTTCCAGAGGGAAGGGAGGGGAGGGTTCTGCGGCGCGAAGTTCCTGTGTGTCCGGAGCCACTCGGCTCCTAGGTTATACGGATCAGGTAAAAGGACTGTTAAAAGAAAAGGACGGGAGAAGCGGGTCGGGAGGGAGGGATTCGGCGTTGTCTCAGCTTTCCAGGGGGAGGGTTACTACATAAATCGGGATGTTGCGCGAAAAAGCTGTCACCAAAGCCTGGAGGATGAACTAACTAAACCGCAGATAAGGGTTTACAAGATGAACGTGGGGTTTCAATTCTTGAATTGGAACGCGATTATATACGAAAAACAGTAATCATGGGTGCGAGCCTGACCCACTAAGTGACTGAAAACGCAACAACGAGCCTTTGGGTTTCCGATTGCAGGTATAAGCCAGTTCTGTGTCCTACGAATATCCTCTGGAGGGCTCATGTTGCTGAAAATAAAAAGTATTGGGTTTATTGCCGCAGCGCTTTGCGCAGCGGTTTTTGTGACGGTAACTTCGGGGCCTGCCGATGCATTCGGGCAGGCCATTTCAGTGAATGGCGGTTCGATTCAGGGGACGATTACGGACCAATCCGG
>JBAUHD010000368.1:0-2942 GCA_049680085.1 Acidobacteriaceae bacterium | reverse complement strand
GAACTGTGAAGATGTTTCGCGGAGGGATGGCGCTGCTGGGAATTTGCATTGTCTGGATGCTGCCGCAGCTCATTCATATGGCCGCGCATTCGGAGCCGCACGACGTTCGGAGCTTCGCGCGCCCTGTTTCTTCCGCGCAGCCGCCGCAGCGGCGGGTGATCTGGATTTTGTTTGACGAGCTTTCGCAGGACCAGACGTTTGATCATCGGCAGCCGGGGATGAGCCTTCCGCAACTGGACCGGTTCCGTTCGCAGAGCGTGATGTTTTCTGACGTGCAGCCGGCGGGGTACTTCACCGAACTGGTTCTGCCTTCGTTGCTCTGGGGCCACGTTGCGACTGCCGAACGCAGCGATTTGTCGGGAAATCTTTCAGTGAAGAGGGCGGGGCAGTGGCAGCTTTATCCGCCTGGGGAAACGGTGTTTGCCGATGCCCAGCGCGGTGGATGGTCAACCGGGCTGGCGGGTTGGTACAACCCCTATTGCCGGACGTATGGGGCCTATCTCGACTGGTGCGCGTGGGCGATGCGGTGGTCGGAGATTCCCGGCAAGTACGAACAGGGACAATCGCTAGGGTGGAATGCGAATGCTCCGCTGATGCGGGCGGAGGCAACGCTGACGGGGCGCAGGAACCCAACTCCGCTGATGGTTGAGAACCACACGGAGGATTACCGCGACCTGATGCGGTGGTCGCATGAGCTGATCGATGACGGCAATATCGGATTTGTGTTTCTGCACCTGCCGCTGCCGCATCCGGGCGGATTTTACAATCGCAAGACGGGGCAGATTGGGGTGCATGGGAGCTATCTGGACAACCTGGCGCTGACAGACCGCACGCTGGGCGAGCTGATGCAATGGATCAGCCAGACGCCGCTGGCTTCGCAGACGACGGTGATCGTATGTTCGGACCATTCGTGGCGGGTGCCGCTTTGGAGCCGCACTTCGGCGTGGACGAAGGAGGACGAGGAAGCGTCGGGCGGGAGATTTGATCCGCGGCCGGTGCTGATGGTGCATTTTCCGGGGGAAACCACGCCCGCGGTTGTCGGGAAGCCGTTTGCGGCGATTCGGGAGCACGATCTGGTTGAGTCGCTGCTGCATGGGGCGATGACTCCGGAGGCGTTGCAAGGCTGGGTGCGCGGGCAGTAGCCGCTGACGGAGCATTCGTTGACCCGGTTGCGAAGGAAAATGCAGGTCCCTCCGCTGCGTTCGCTGCGCGAACTCCAGCCGGGATGACAAGCTTGTATTTGGGTACAAGAAGTTTGGATTTGCGTTAGCCGCGATTATTACCCAAGTCTTACAGTCGAAGAACGACGGATTCGCTAGGTTGGAAGAGACATGTCCTCGCAGATAGAAGCTCCGCTTGTTGAACCCGCAGGCCCGGTAGCCGCGCAGACTTTCGAGGCCGACTCGCAAGCGCTGGTGCAGGCGCGGTCGAAACACTTCAACTGGATTCTGGCCGTGTGGCTGGCGGCTTTTCATATTGGAGCCGTAGCCGCGTTTTTCTTTTTCAGTTGGTCCGCGCTGGCCGTGGCGTTGGTTCTGTGGGTGTTGGGGCAGAACATCGGAATCGCCGTGAGCTACCATCGGCAGCTCACGCATCGCGGCTTCGTGACGCCAAGGTGGGTGGAGTACGGCATGGCGCTGTGCGCGACGCTGGCGCTGCAGGGCGGGCCGATTTACTGGGTGGCCGTTCATCGATTGCACCACCAGCTTACGGACCGGGCCGGGGACCCGCACTCGCCGCGCGACGGCAAGTGGTGGTCGCACATGGGCTGGCTGCTGCAAGGCACACTGCACAACCGCAATGCCCTGCTCATGCGCTACGCTCCCGACCTTACGCGTGACCGGTTTTATCGCTGGCTTAGCCGCTACCACTGGATTCCGGTTTTGGCGCTGGGCGCTGGGCTGTTTCTGCTTGGCGGATGGGTCTGGCTGCTTTGGGGGATTTTTTTGCGCGTGACGCTGGGCATGCACGTGACGTGGCTGGTGAATTCGGCCACGCACATCTGGGGCTCACGCCGGTTCAATACGCATGACGACTCGCGCAACAGCTGGTGGGTGGCGCTGCTGACGGGCGGCGAAGGCTGGCACAACAATCATCACGCGCATCCGGTTTCGAGCAGCCATGGCATGGCGTGGTATGAGCTGGACTTCAACTATTGGGCGATCCGCCTGCTGGGTTTTCTGGGGCTCGCCACGCGCATCAAAGTGCTGGGACCGGAAGGGGGGGCGGCGCGGATTCTGCACGGTTAGCGGGGAAGAACGGTATGATGCTCCTATGGCGGTCATCCACATCACCGAGGCTGAAGCGGCGCGTGATTTCACGGCGGTCATGGATCGCGTGCGCGCCGGCGCGGAGGTCGTGATCGACAAGGACGCTTCGGCTGTCGCCATCCTGCGCCCGGCATTCAATCCCAATCTGCGGCGGCTTTCTGAATCGCTTCGCATGGCAAAGGCGCGCGCCTCCACCGTGACGCTGGACGGCGATTTCGGGCGCGACCTGACGGATGTGATTCGCAGCCATCGCGAGGCAATTAACTCGGAATGGGATTGATTCTCGATTCGAGTGTGGTGATTGCCGCATCCCATCGAAGTTGAATTTGATATCCGGAGAAATCCAATGCCCCGCCTTGTCATGTTTCTGTGCCTCGCACTGACTGTCGCGACGCCCGCCGCGCTTGCGCAGCAGTCCGCGACCGTCAGTCCCGAAGTCGTGGCCGTTGATGCGCACGCCGCCACTACGCCGCTGCCGCATTTCTGGGAGGAGATGTTTGGGTCGGGTCATGCCAACCTGGCGATGCGGGCGAATTATCGCGCCAATATGCGGACGGTGAAGAAGGTCACGGATTTCCGGTACGTGCGCTTTCATGGGATTCTTGATGACGAAAACGGTGTCTACAGCGAGGACGCACAGGGCAATCCCGTCTACAACTTCTCCTACGTGGA
>JBAUHD010000367.1:0-4239 GCA_049680085.1 Acidobacteriaceae bacterium | reverse complement strand
CTCGCTGCGGTATGGGGAGAATCCCCACCAGCGCGCGGCGCTTTATGCGGACGGAAGCGCGGCCGGGATTGCCGGAGCGACGCAGCTTCAGGGCAAGGAACTGAGCTTCAACAATCTGGTGGATCTGGACGCCTGCTGGGACCTGGTACAGGAGTTCGACGAGCCGGGAGTCGCGATCATCAAGCACACAAATCCATGTGGAGCCGCGACCGGGGCCACGATTCGCGAAGCTTATGAAAAGGCGCTGGCGGCTGATCCCATCTCGGCGTTTGGAAGCGTGATCGGCATCAATCGCGAGGTGGACGCGGAAGCCGCCGAGGAGATTGCGAAGCTTTTTGTGGAAGCCATTGCCGCGCCCGCTTTCAGCGCAGAGGCGCGCGCGCGCTTTGCGGCCAAGAAGAATCTGCGCCTTGTGGAAGTGCGTTCGACCGAGACCGCGCGGGTGATCAAGCAGGTTTCCGGAGGACTGCTGTTGCAGGATGCCGACCACGGCCACATCGCCGCCGCCGACCTGAAAGTCGCCACCGCGCGCAAGCCAACCGAGGACGAGCTTGCCGCGCTGCTGTTTGCGTGGCGGGTGTGCAAACACGTGAAGTCGAACGCGATTGTGTACGCGCGGAATGGGCAGGTGCTGGGAGTGGGCGCGGGGCAGATGAGCCGCGTGGATGCGGCGAAGTTTGGAGCCATGAAGGCGATTCTTCCTCTGGCCGGCTCGGTGGCCGCTTCGGACGCCTTCTTTCCCTTTCCGGATGGTCTGGAAGTGGTGGTGAACGCGGGGGCCACTGCCGTCATCCAGCCCGGAGGCTCGGTGAGGGACCCCGATGTGATTGCCGCGGCGGACCGGCTGGGGGTTGCGATGGTGTTCACGGGGATGCGGCATTTCCGGCACTAGCTCAAAGCGAATCCGGCTGCGATTGCATCCGCTGGTCCGATACAATCGTCATAGTAGAATAAGTCGCCGTCGCTGCGCGCGAGGGCAACCACAGTCTTGAAGAAGTCGAGCCGGATCCAAGCCAGTCCGGGCGCAGGGGTTTCCTGAAATTATGAGCAGCAAGTCGCAATCCAACGGCAACACCGCCCCTGTTCGCGCATTCTATCCCGTCTCCATCGCAGCGTTCGCGCTGGCGGTTTTGACCGCCGCCGCACCCGCGTCGATGGCGCAAGGCAAAACGGCGACGACTCCCGCGGTTCAGCAGAGCGAGCAGACGGCAAGCGCGCAGACTCCGAACCGTGGCGACGCATACTACCACTACATGCTGGCGCATGAATATGAGGAGATGGCCAACACCTATGGCCGGTCGGAGTATGCCACGCGCGCCGTGGAAGAGTACAAGATGGCGCTCAACGACGACCCGGACTCGAAGTTTCTGAACAATGGACTGGCGGAGTTGTACTACCGCACGGGCCGCATCAAGGAAGCGATTCAGGCGGCGGAAGCGCAGATCAGCAAGGACCCCAACAACCTTGACGCGCACAAGCTGCTGGGCAACATCTACCTGCGCTCGCTGGGAGAAAATCAGCAGGGCGCGCCGTCCGCCGAGGTGTTGAAGCTGGCCATTGGCGAGTATGAAAAGATCATTCAACTGGAGCCGGGGAGCATTCAGAACCATCTGATTCTGGGCCAGCTCTACTCCTTCTCGCATGACTCGGCGAAGGCCGAGGCGCAGTTTGCCGAAGCGCAGAAGATTGATCCGGGCTCGCAGGACACCGCGCTCAACCTGGCGCGGCTGTACACCGGCCAGGGTGATTCCAAGCGGGCGATCCAGGTGCTGAGCGAGCTGCCGGAACAAGACCAGACGTCGAAGACCGAATACGTTCTGGGCGCGAGCTACGACCAGCAGAAGGACACGAAGAACGCCATTGCCGCATACAAGAAGGCGCTCGACCTGGAGCCGGACAATCTGGATGTGGAGCGCGCGCTGGCCAAGGACCTGCTCGACGATAATCAGCTCACCGCCGCGCAGCAGGCCTACAAGGACATTGCGGCGGCGGACCCGAGCGATCCGGAAGCGTACCTGCGGCTATCGGAAATTGAGCGCCGCCAGGGCAGCTATGACGAAGCGCTAGCCACTCTGGAGAAGGCCAAGGCGCTGGTTCCGGACTCGCTGGAGATTCGGTTTAACGAAGGGCTGGTGGACGACGCGCTGGGACGCTTCAACGACGCGGCCACGATTTTTGAGAAGCTGGTGGCCGGCGCCGAGCACGCCGATGGCAAGTATTCCGATCAGGAAAAGAACAACCTCTCCTTGTTTCTCGACCGGCTGGCGATTGTGTATCGCGAGCAAAGCAAATTCGACGAGGCCATTGCCGCCTACCAGAAGATGGCCGCGCTGGGCAGCGATTACGAGGAGCGCGCTTACGACTCCGAAGTCGATGCCTACCGGGACGCGCACCAGTACGACAAAGCGACGCAGGTGGCGCGTGATGCCGCCGCGAAGCATCCGAAGAACCACGGCCTGCAACTGATGCTGGCGCTGCAATTGCCGGACAGCGGGCATCCCGATGAGGGGGTGGCGCTGGCGAAATCGGCGCTGAACGGCTCGGCCACGGACCTTGAAACCTGGCGCGCGCTCACCACCATCTACACGCGGTTGCGCCGCTGGAAGGACGCCGCCGAGGCCCTGGGGCACGTGCAGCAGCTCTCGAAGAGCAAGGACGATCTGCTTTACGCCGCGTTTCTGGAAGGCACGCTCAGTGATCGCCAGCAGAAGTATGACGAGGCGGAAGCGGCCTTTCGCAAGGCGCTGGTGATTGATCCGCAAAATAGCATGACGCTGAATTATCTGGGCTACATGATGGCGGACCACGACCGCAACCTGAATGAAGCACTGTCGATGCTGGAGAAGGCGGTGAAGCTCGATCCGCAGAATTATGCCTACCTGGACTCTTTGGGATGGGCCTACTTCAAGCTGGGCAACTACGCGCTGGCCGAGACCGACCTGCGCAAGGCGGTGGAGCGCGACTCGACCGACCCGACGGTTCACGATCACCTGGGCGAGCTGTACGAGAAGACCGGACGGCTGCGGCTGGCGGCCCAGCAGTGGGAGGAATCGCTGAAGGAATTTGCTGTGACGGCTCCAGCGGACACCGACCCCGGCGACATGGCCAAGGTGCAGAAGCGGCTGGACAGCGCACGTATCCGGCTGGCGAAGGAAGCGTCGAATCCGCGGACCGCGAAGAACTGATGAAGTTGCCGCCGACGTGCGCCGTGCCCTCATCGGGAACGCTTGCCGAGCGGCGTTACCCGGAGGCGCCGCATCCTTATCGCCTGCCCTTTGAGCGGGACCGGGCGCGGGTGCTGCACGCGCGGGCGTTTCGACGCCTGGCTGGAAAGACTCAGGTCTTCACCCATCGCTACTCCGACCACTTTCGCAGCCGACTGACGCACACGATGGAAGTCGCGCAGATTGCGCGCACCATCGCCCGCACGCTGGGACTCAATGAGGAGCTGACCGAGACGCTGGCCCTGGTCCACGACATCGGGCATCCGCCCTTCGGGCACTCCGGCGAGCGCGCGCTGGATGAGGCGCTGCGGGAGTACGGGCTGCGCTTTGACCACAACCTGCACGCGCTGCGCATTGTGGAGCATTTTGAGAGCCGCTACGCCGAATTTCGCGGACTCAATCTCACACTGGGCGTGCGGGAAGGCATCATCAAGCACTCGCACGATTACTCCGTTGCCGAGCATCCAGAACTGGCGGAGTATTTTCTCGATCAGCGGCCGCCGCTGGAAGCGCAGTTGATCGACCTGGCCGACGAAATCGCCTATCTCACGGCCGATTTCGACGACGGCTTCGAGGCGGAGGTTCTCACGCTGCCACCCGCGCGGGTCGGTGTCCGGCTCTTCGAGCGGTTTTACGCGCAGATGCTGGAGAAGTATCCCAAAACGCCGGAGAAGCTGGTTTTCAACGAGGCGCTGAAGCGCATGTTGAACGCGCTGGTGGATGACCTGATCGCCGAAACGACGCGCCGCGTTGAGGGAGCGGGCGCGAACAAGCTCGATGCGATTCGCCGCGCACCGCACAGGCTGGTGGCGTTTTCGCCGGAGATGGAAGAGCTTCGGCTGGAAGCCAAGGGCTATCTGTACGCGAATCTGTACAACGCGCCCGAGCTTCAGCGCGACCATGAGGAGGCTCATCGGGTCACGCGCACGCTTTTCCGCGCCTGGGTGGAAAATCCCGGCCTGCTGCCGCCCGCGTACCTGGCGGAAATTGCCGCCGAAGGCGCGCCGCGCGTGGT
>JBAUHD010000366.1:0-6448 GCA_049680085.1 Acidobacteriaceae bacterium | reverse complement strand
GGACCGCCCACCGCGGTCCCTTTTCCTTGCCCCCGAAAAGGAGATCAACTCACGTGCAGCGCATCCGGAACCCCAATAAAAATCCCTGAAACTCTAATAGAATGAATGAACTACAGTGACCCACATTCCTGAAAACTCAATAGAATCAATGATCTACAGCAAACCACCAACCCTGAAAACCTAATAGAATGAATGAACTACAGCGTTTCTAAAATCAGAAAAAATCGAAGGTGGCCGATTCAAGCCCGCCTTTGGCTTGAATGGGGAACACACTACAACGCCCCCGAATCCGCCGCTCAGCTACCCGACTCTGACCCGAACCGCCGCTGGCACGCCTCAATAATCTTGTGAGCTTCCCCGCGGTCTTTCCAGCCCAGAACCTTGGTCCGCTTCCCTTCCAGGTCCTTGTAGATCGAGAAGAAGTGCTCGATCTCCAGCAGGATATGCGGCTGCACTTCGGTGTAGTTGTGGATCCGGCTGAAGCGGGGATTGCCCGTGGCATAGGCCAGCACTTTCTCGTCGCGTATGCCCTGGTCGAGCATCTCAAACAAGCCGATGGGCCGCGCGTCATACACGCATCCGGGAAATGTCGGAGCGTCGCCCAGAATCAGGATGTCCAGCGGGTCACCGTCCTCGGCAAGCGTGCGCGGCACAAACCCGTAGTCCCCTGGATAATGGACCGGCGAAAAAAGGTTCCGATCCAGCCGAAAAACGTGCAGCTTCTTATCGTACTCATACTTGTTGACGCTCCCTTGGGGAATCTCAACGACGGCGGTCACAATCTCGGGCGACTGCTCGCCGATGGGCAGGGTCAAATAGTCGGTCATGCTGGCTCCTCCTATCAGTCTGTCACAGAAAGGAGCGCGCGGGCTCACGCTACGATACCGCGCTAGGAAACCAGGCGGCCCAGCCACACCCCGCATCCGACTCCGGCCAGGCCGAGCACGATGCTCAAGCCCACATAGGCTCCGGCCAGCGCGATCTGCCCGGCCTGCAAGTGAACAAATGTCTCCCACTCAAAGGTGGAAAACGTGCTGTAGGCACCGACAAACCCGGTGGGAATCAGGTAAATCCAAGCGGGATTGACCGCCAGGTGGCGAGTCAGAACCTCCAGCGAAATGCCCAGCAGGATGCAGGCCGAGAGGTTGATCACGAAGGTGCCGTAGGGAAACCGGGTGCCGAACCTGCCCGCCATCACCTCGCCCACCCAATACCGGGCAATCGCGCCCAGCGCGCCGCCCACTGCGATGTACAGGTATTTCTGCAAGGCTCTCTCTCCCTCGGGCACTCCCCGGACGCGAACCCTCCAGTTTGCGAGCCAGAGCAACAAGCGCTCCTGGCGTCACTGCAATGGCGCACCGCAAAGCTCTGAATGTAAGGGAATCCTGAGGGCGAAGACGGCTCCTCCAACAGGGTTCCCTGTTAAGGAGTCATCAGCCGCCCGCCAACACCACGGCGGGCAGCGGTTAAGGGTGAACTCCATCACCGCGACTCTTTTCTTGTAGAGGGCGGACCTGGACTTGTCAAGAATTTTCTAAGTAAGGGGCATTCCTGAGTTGCGTTTACGCTGGATTTGCGGTTCCGCGAGAGGAGTCTCGAAACGGACCGTGCGCGGGGCCCTCGTCATGCTTGCACCGGTCAGGCGGCGTTGCGCGGCGACGAGCCGGAACCGCTGTGGAGGTGGCTTTGCAACGTGCGCGCCTGTGTGAGCGCGATATCGGCAAGGTAAACGGGAACCGGCGTGGCCACAGCCACCAGCACCCAGGCCACCAGCGAAACGAGCAGCCCGACCATCGCGCCCATCTGCAGCGTGAGGGCGACTTTGCGCCCGTCAAGATGCATCACCAGCGCCCAGTCGCGCAGCGGCGAAATATGATGGATGAGCGCCAGCGCCACCAGAAACACGAAAATCGACAAGCTGCTCAGGCTGATCAGCGCCACGTCGATCATGCGGTGCAGCCGCTGCCGTTTGTGGCAGAGATCACAAGTACTCAAATGCTCTTCGTAGTCGGTGCGCAACTCCGGGGAGATCCCCGAGATGTCATAGCGCCAGCTCGAAAGTATATCGCCCACGACTTGGTCGGTGCACATAGCCATTCGTTAAACCCTGTGCTTCCCGTCTGTTCCGGAGAATACCACCAAATCGCGGCGTCGCCGGGGCCATTCATTCATCCAAAAACAGAAAAACAGGGGAAGGTTCCTCCACTATAAATCAGCGCTGCCCGTTCCTGCGCCTCAGAGTACCTTACAAAACAATCGATTCCAAGGGCCGATCCTGCGCCGCCAACAGCAGTTTGTTGGCCAGCAGGCTCATCCGATCGCGCAGCGCGTGCTCGGCGGAAACCCTGGCCAGTTCCGGCAGGTTATTGCTTTCCGACAGATGCGCCAGCACGATATAGGCCGCACCGCCGTCGTACTCGCTTTTGAGAAACTCCGCCGCCGCCAGGTTTGACAGGTGGCCCACTCGCGACATCACCCTCTGTTTGACGCTCCAGGGATACGGTCCGTCACGCAGCATTTCGAGGTCATGGTTCGACTCAAGCATTAAGACGTCACACCTCGTAAGATGCCGCTTGGCGTTGGGCGGCATATAGCCAAGGTCGGTGGCAAGGCCGATGCGGACGCCATCCGCTTCAAAAACAAAGCCGACGGGGTCGGCGGCGTCGTGAGGAATTGTGAAGGGAGTGACGGCGATGTCGCCCACGCAAAAGGGTGAGCCGGAACAAAAGTATTCAACGGCGGGGAGCGCGCAAGGATCTTTTTCCGGTTTGGTTTCTTCTTCCCCAGCCGCAAGCGAAACCACGTTCTGATCGCTGATCGCTGATCGCTGATCGCTGTCTTCCTGAGCTCTGAGCCCTGAGCCCTGGTCACTGTTCTGATCGCTGACCGCTGATCGCCGATCGCTGTCTTCCTGAGCCCTGAGCCCTGAGCCCTGGTCACTGTCCTGATCGCTGATCGCTGAACGCTGAACCCTGGTCGCGAGCCAATCCGCATAGGTGACACGCTTGCGGGGATTCATCCAGCGAACCCAGGCCCGATGCGTCGGCTCAGTAAAGTAGACAGGGATGCCGAGCTTACGGGCCGTAACGGCAAGTCCCTGCACGTGGTCCTGATGCTCGTGGGTGATGAGGATGGCGTCGAGAGTACGGGGGTCTTCGCCAGCGGCGGCCATGCCCTTGAAAATCTCGCGGCAGGAGAGACCCGCGTCGACCAGAATCCGGGTCCGCGAAGAAGAGAGAACCGTGCTGTTGCCTTTGGAGCCGCTGGCCAGCACCGTCATCTTCACCATAGGAACGAGAATACGCCGTATGGGTGTGGAAGATCGGCCTTTCCCGCCGCCCGAACCACCCTGGCCAATCTCGCTTTGCTTCTACTTCAAAAACCAGAGAGGCACTAAGACTGCAGAGTTCATGGAACTCGACTCCAACCGCAGGTCATCTGGGGCGCCGCAAATTATAGCGCGTGAGTCGAAGCACCCACAGGGTCGCCAATGCCCGGTATACCAGGAGAAGAATCCCTGGACCGGGAAGCATTTACGAACTGGCAATCCTCGCGTTATACTCGGGCCGGTTCCTAAACCGAAAAATGATTTCCACCAAATACACCAATAAGAAAGACCCTTCTGTGTAAAATTGGCCCTCACTCTTGCGGGGCCCACTCTATCTGTTTTGGTTAAACCATGGGTGCTATTTGGAGGACGCGTGAAACTACGAGTTTTGTCTTTGGGGATGCTACTGGTTCCTTTTACCGTGATGCTTGGCTGTGGCGGCGGAAGCGGAAGCAGCGCAAAAGCTGATTTTTCGCTTCAGGCTGGCCCGTCGGCCGTCACCTTGGCTCCTGGAGGCGCTGCGCAGGTGCTGAGTGTGGCGGCTTCGGGTGTAAACGGCTTTAGCGGAAACATAGCAGTGTCCGTTGGCTCTCTTCCCGCCGGCATCACCGCTACTCCTGCGACCCTGTCTCTTACATCCGGCTCGCTTGGCGAGTTCAGCCTTTCCGCGTCTTCCTCAGCCTCTCCGGGTGCCACCAACATCACCGTCACTGGCACCTCCGGAACCTTGAGCCATAGCGCCACATCCGCGCTCACCATCGCCTCGGCGCCCTCTTCAGTCTCACTGAGCGGCACGTCGTTCGACTTCGGGGAGGATCTGGTCAACAACACCCTCACTCAACCCGTCGTCGTCGTCACGAATACGGGATCGGGCGTCCTGACGCTGAATCCGACGCTCAGCGGCGACCCAGGCTATTCAATCCACTCCGACGGTTCCTGCGGCCAGCAACTCGCAGCCGGAGCCAACTGCCAGGTGATCTTGAGCTATACCCCAACGGTCGCCTCTGCCCCCGCAACCCAGACCGCTACCCTGGACCTCGGCTTCGGCAACACACCGGACGGCACTCCGGATACGGTAGCCATTACCGGCACCTCGGCTGTATTGGCTGCCGGGGAGGTCAGCACCACCGACAATCCGCAGGTTGCGCGCTACACCATGACGCTGCCCTTTCCCGGAAGCATAACCGTCAACTTCGGGACTGACACCACTTACGGACTCAGGACATGGGCGCAGTCGACTCCCACTGCCGGTGGCCAGGTAAGCATCTTCGTGGCCGGCATGAAGGGGTCCACCACATATCACATGCGGGCAGCGGTGACCTTCGCCAACGGCATCACTGCCAACGACGCCGATCACACCTTCGCAACCGGGGCTGTGCCGGCAAACATGCGGATGCCAATAACGACGACGACAACGGCGGGAATGACGCCGCAACCGGGACTGGAATTGCTGAACCCGCTGACTGGCACAATCGACGGCGTGGTTATAACCGATCTTTCAGGCAATATATTGTGGACTTACTCCGACCCCGGCAACATCTCTCTCAACATTATCGACGGCGTAAAAATGCTTCCGAACGGAGACTTCCTAATGGTGATTGGCCCTAATTCCTCCGATCCGCTCCAGGGACCGATTTCCGCAGGAGCCATCAACGAGATTCGCGAGGTCAACCTTGCCGGGGATACGGTTCGCGAGATCACCATCGACGATCTGAATACGGAGCTGGCCAACGCCGGATGTGCGGAATGCAATGTCACTCTGGATACCTTCCACCACGACGTCGTACCACTACCCAACGGCCATTGGCTAGTACTTGCGAACACCGCCATGGCGCTTTCAGCTACCAGCACACCTCCCCTCACCAACGCACCCGCGGCCACTGTACTGGGCGACGTGATCGTGGACCTGGACCAGAACCTGCATCCGGTGTGGGCGTGGAACGAATTTAATCACCTCGACCCAAACCGTCACCCCTGGAGTTTCCCTGACTGGACACATACGAACGCCATGATCTACTCGAAGGACGACGGCAATATCATTGTCTCGATGCGGCATCAGAACTGGATCGCGAAGGTGAATTATGCTGACGGCGCCGGAGACGGTAGCATCCTATGGCGCCTCGGGGAGGGTGGAGACCTGACTCTCAAAGGCGGGACAGACCCGATCGACTGGGAATACGCGCAGCACGGGCCCTCCTTCTTCAGCCCGAACACCGCGGGAGTCTTTTCCCTCGGCGCGATGGACAACGGCGATGACAGAATATCCCCAACCTCCCCGCCGGCCGCTACCTGCGGCACCACCGGAGCCCCGCCGTGTTACTCCACAGTCCCGGTCTGGCAGATTGACGAGGCCGCGAAAACGGCTACGCTCATCTTCCATCAAATTATGCCGGCCAATCTCTACAACTACTTTGGAGGGAATGCGGAACAGCTCGCCAACGGCGACGTGGAGTACGACCTTTGCTCCACGGGGCCTGGCGGGGCCTGGGTATACGAGGTGACTCAGGAGAGCAGTCCGCAAACAGTGTGGACCCTTCATGAAACTGCCTCTGGTCTTTATCGCGCATTCCGCATCTCGAGCATGTACCCCGGGGTGCAATGGTAAAGAGATCATCCCTAGCCGTAGTTGTAGAACCCGCGCCCACTCTTCCGCCCCAGCCAACCCGCGTCCACCATCCGTATCAATAGGGGACAGGGGCGGTACTTGGGATCGCCCAGGCCGTCTTGGAGCACGCGCATGATGTCGAGGCAGACGTCGAGACCGATGAAGTCGGCGAGCGTGAGCGGGCCCATGGGGTGGGCCATGCCGAGCTTGAATACTTCGTCGACAGCTTCGGCGGTGGCCACGCCTTCCATGACGGCGTACATGGCCTCGTTGAGCAGCGGCATCAGCACGCGGTTGGAGACGAATCCCGGCGCGTCATTGACCTCGACGGGGGTCTTGCCCAGCTTTTCGGCGAGGGATTTCACCGTATCGTAAGTCGGCTGCGAAGTGGCCAGTCCGCGGATGACCTCGACCAGCTTCATGACCGGGACGGGATTGAAGAAGTGCATTCCGATGACGCGGTCCGGGCGTGCTGTCTGGGCGGCGAGCCTGGTGATGGAAATGGACGACGTGTT
>JBAUHD010000365.1:0-5330 GCA_049680085.1 Acidobacteriaceae bacterium | reverse complement strand
AAATCGTCTGGCGGTGAACAGCGATTTGATTGAGTTTGCGGAGTCGGCTCCGGACACGCTGCTGAAGATGGTGACGGGAGAGAGGCTGCTGGTGACGGAAAGCCTGGCTGAAGTGGCCGAGCGGATGGCGGCATTCCGCGCGCGGACGCTGGCCGATGCGGCGCGGCTGCTGCCGGGCGGGCTGGCGCTGGGAGCGGGCGCCGTGCTGCGGGTGATGGCCTCGACGAGCGCGATGAATCACGCCGCGGAGCACGCCGAAACCATGGACCCGGAGGAAGACGAAGTGGACGAGCAGAGCGAGAGCTCGATGCGGCACCGGAGGCGGTCCGCGCCTTGAAGCGCACGCGACAACGAGACAAAACCGCGGGGAGCGAATGATGGATACGGGCAGTTGGTTTGGAGTGTTGCTGGCGCTGGTGGGGATTGTGGCCGGGCTGCTGCTGGAGGGCGGCCACGTGGGCCAGGTATTGCAGCCGACGGCGGCCATGATTGTGTTTGGGGGCACGATCGGCGCGGTGATGCTGCAATATCCCATGAAGACGGTGCTGACGGCCTCGCGGCGGCTGGTGAAGGTTTTCTTCTACCGCGCGGACACGGGCGAGGCGGCGATGAAGCAGTTGGTGGGCTTTGCCAACAAGGCGCGGCGGAACGGCATTGTTTCGCTGGACGAGGACCTGGCCGGGATCAGTGATCCGTTTTTGAAGCAGGCGGTGATGCTGGCCGTGGACGGCACGGAGCCGAGCGAATTGCGCCGCATTATGGAATTGCAGATCGACAACCAGAACGAGATCGAGGAAAAGATTCCGGCGGTGTTCGAGTCGGCGGGGGGCTTTTCGCCGACCATCGGCATTATCGGCGCGGTGCTGGGGCTGATCCAGGTGATGCAGCATCTGGACCACATCAATGAAGTGGGTCGGGGCATTGCGGTCGCGTTTGTGGCGACGATTTATGGAGTGGCCGCGGCCAATCTGTTTTTTCTTCCGGCGGCGGGTAAGCTGCGGCTGCGTCTGCGGGAGGAGCAGACGCTGAAGGAGATGATGCTGGAAGGTGTGGCGTCGATTCTGGAAGGGATGAACCCACGGATTCTGGAGATTAAGCTGGCGGGCTTTCTGGCCACTCCGCGGGAGGAGGGCGAAAAGCCGGTGGAAGTGAAGAAGGAAGCGGCGGCATGAGCCGGAAGCGACGGAAGAAGCCCCACGTGAGCCATGAGCGGTGGCTTGTTTCGTATGCGGATTTCATTACCCTGATGTTCGCGTTTTTTGTGGTGCTGTTCGCGACCTCGCAGGCGGACAAAAAGAAACAGGCGGCGGTTTCGCAGGCCATCGATCAGGCGTTCCGGACGCTGGGACTGTTTGAGCCGTCGAAGATGGATCCCAAGGCGAAGGGATTCGCCGTCTCGACGGATGCGTCGGCGGCGCCGGTGAACATTGTGCTGGGCGATCAACTGGCGGCGTCGCCGGCGGTGAAGGAAGACCTGCGCCGGTTGCAGCATGAGTTGCAGGGCAAGCTCTCGAACCAGATTGCCCAGCATACGGTTGCGCTGCGCATGGGCCGCGACGGGCTGGTGATTTCGCTGCGCGAGGCCGGGTTTTACAGCAGCGGCTCGGCGACTCCCCACCCATCCTCGATGCCGAGTCTGGATGCGATTGCGGAGACGCTGAAGAGGTCGCCCTACGATATTCGCATTGAGGGGCACACGGACAATGTTCCCATTCACACCGCGCAGTTCAACTCCAACTGGGAGCTTTCGACGGCGCGGGCTTCGACGCTGACGCGGCTGTTTATTGAGCGGCATGGATTTCAGCCGGAGCGGCTCTCGGCTTCGGGGTATGCGGAATTTCATCCCGTGGCCAGCAACGCGACGGCGGAAGGCCGCGGCGAGAACCGGCGCGTGGACATCATCGTGCTGCCGCATGTCACGCCTCGCGCGCCGCCTCCCGCGCTGGAGCAGACTAAGATGAAGAAAGATGGCTCCGCGCTCAGCTCCAATCTTGCGCTCGCGCGCTGAAGCGTCTCACCCGAGGGATGCGGCGCGACGTTTGCGCAAATTCTATTCACAGCTTGTGAAGGCTTACGGGCCGCAGCAGTGGTGGCCGGCGAAGACTCCGTTTGAAGTGGTGATTGGCGCTTACCTGACGCAGAACACGGCGTGGACTTCGGTGGAGCGGTCGATTGCGAATCTTGCCGCGCGGGACCTGCTGCGCGTGGAGGCGATTCGCGCGCTGCCTGAGGTGGAGTTGCGGAAGCTTGTCCGGCCTTCGGGGTACATGGTGAGGAAGGCCGCGGCCATCAAGTCGTTTGTCGTTTTCCTGGATGAATTTTATGGCGGGTCGCTGGAGCGGCTTGCTTCGGAAGAGCCTGACGCGGCGCGGGAGCGGTTGCTGGGGCTTCCGGGCGTGGGGCCGGAGACGGCGGACGCGATTCTGCTGTATGCGCTGGGGCATCCGGCCATCGTGGTCGATGAGTATTTGCGGCGCGTGGTGACGCGGCATGAACTGCTCGGCGAGCGGGCGAAGTATGCGGAGATTCAGGCTCTCGGCGAGGCGGCGTTTGAGGGAGAGCCATACAGGGAGCGCGCGACGCACTGCAACGAGTTCCACGCCTTGATTGTGGAGTTGGGCAAGCGGCATTGCCGGCGGGTTGCGAACTGTGCAGGGTGTCCGCTGGCGTGGGATCTTCCATCCGGGCGAGGGCGTTGAGCCGCTCGCACTGGGCGTTCCACCAGAGGATTAAGATCGAGCCGCCCGAGGCGAACCGCAGGTCCCCTTCATTCCATTCAGGGCAGGCTCTCGGCTTCGCTTCGCTCCGCTCGGGATGACAACTATGACAACTATGTCGCTGGCATTTCCATGCAGAGTACACAGAAAGCGCAGAGTGAGGCTGGCGCGCTGCGCTTTCGCCTGAGTTGATATACTCCCGGTTTGGAGATTCGAGGGCTTATGAACCTGTTTCGCCGCTGCGCTGCCGCTGTTTTGTTTCTTGCTCTGGCCGGTCTGCCGGTTGGCGCGCAGGTCAACCCGATGACGCCTGCGATTCCGGCGAAGTTCACGCCTCCGCGAACCAATTATGACTACGTGAAGCGCGTGGTAATGATTCCCATGCGCGACGGGGTGAAGCTCTACACGGTGATTGTGATTCCGAAGGGGGCGCGCGATGCGCCGATTCTACTGACGCGCACGCCCTATAACGCGGCGGGGCGCGCGACCCGGGAGGAATCTCCGTCGATGCTGCAGGAGCTGCCGCAGGGCGATGATGTGTTTGTGAAGGCGGGCTATATCCGCGTGTTTCAGGACGTGCGCGGGAAGTACGGATCAGAGGGGGAGTACGTGATGACGCCGCCTCCGCGGGGGCCGCTGAATCCCAAGGGACCGAATGACACGACCGATGCCTGGGACACGATTGACTGGCTGGTGAAGCATGTTCCGGAGTCGAACGGGAAGGTGGGCATGATCGGCTCCTCGTATGAAGGCTTCACGGTTGTCATGGCGCTGCTTGATCCGCATCCGGCGCTGAAGGTGGCCTGTCCGGAGAGTCCGATGGTCGATGGCTGGATGGGCGACGACTGGTTCCACTACGGGGCGTTTCGCGAGATCAACCTGGATTACTTCACGGAGCAGACGGCGACGCGGGGGGGCGGGAAGCCGATTCCGCGCGAGGGCCGCGATGACTACACGAATTTTCTGAAGATTGGATCGGCTGGAGATTTTGCGCGGTATGGCGGGTTGCAGCAGCTTCCATTCTGGCAGGAGATTCACGAACATCCGGCGTATGACGAGTTCTGGCAGGGGCAGGCGCTGGACAAGGCGGTGGCGAAGGTTCCGCTGAAGGTTCCGACCATGTGGCTGGAGGGGTTGTGGGACCAGGAGGATATGTGGGGCGCGATTCACGCATGGGAAGCGGATGAGCCGAAGGACACGGCGAACAATATGAACTATCTGGTCATCGGCCCGTGGCGGCACAGCCAGGTGAATTATCTGGGCTACTCGCTGGGGCCGCTGCGCTGGAATGGAGATACGGACTTGCAGTTCCGGCGCGATGTGCTGCTGCCGTTTTTCAATCAGTATTTGAAAGACGGGCCGAAGACGGACACGCCTCCGGTGCTGATTTACAACACGGGCGAGAACCACTGGGACCGCTTCAAGAAATGGCCGTTGAGCTGCGACTCGGGCTGCGCGGATCGCTCGAAGCCGCTGTATCTGACGGCGGACGGCGGGCTTTCCTTCGATGCGCCGGATGCGGCTGCGGCGAAATTTGATCAGTATATTTCGGACCCGGCGAAGCCTGTGCCGTATCGTCCGCGGCCGGTGGAGACGACGGATGAGGATGCGTGGAAGACGTGGCTGGTCCACGACCAGCGATTTGTGGACGGGCGGCCCGACGTGCTGACCTATGAGACTGCGCCGTTGACGAAGCCTCTGCGCGTGAGCGGAATGCCGGTCGTGAATCTGTACGCTTCAACCAGCGGCACGGACAGCGATTGGGTGGTGAAGGTGATCGACGTGTATCCGGAGACGTATCCCCGGCAGGCGGAAATGGGCGGATATGAGCTGCCGATTTCGCTCGATATTTTCAGGGGGCGGTACCGCACAAGCTTTTCGCATCCGGAAGCGATTGCGCCCAACACGCCGCTGCTGTACAAGTTCGCGCTGCCCACGGTGAATCATGTGTTTCTGCCTGGGCATCGCATCATGGTGCAGGTGCAGTCCACTCTGTATCCGCTGTATGACCGCAATCCGCAGACCTATGTGCCGAATATTTTCGATGCCAAGCCTTCTGACTACAAAAAGGCGACGCAGCGGGTGTGGCACACTCCGGGAGACGCGAGCTTTATCGATATGCCGGTTGTGCCGTGAAGCGGCGCGTGAGCGCGGTGACGCTGGCGGCGGGCCGCTCCGCACGCATGGGTGAGGCCAAGCAACTGATGCGCGTGGGCGAGAGCGGAATGCTGGAGCGGACGCTCGGGAATGTTCGCGCCGGCAATGTGGATGAGTTTATTCTGGTTCTCGGATTTTCCGCGGAGTCGATCCGTCGGGCGCTTCCGGCGGCGCTGCTCGAAGGCGTTCGAATTGTGGTCAACGAAAAATATGAGAGCGGGATGGCGAGCTCGCTGCGGGCGGGACTTGCGGCGGTGAGTCCCGCGATGGATGCGGCGCTGATCGTGCTGGCGGACCAGCCGTTTGTGCGTCCGGAGACGATGAACCTGGTGGTGGAGCGGTATCGCGAATCGGACGCCGCGATTGTGGTTCCGTTCTACCGGGGCTTGCGAGGGAATCCTGTGCTGTTGGATCGCTCGGTATTCGCGGAGGCGATGGCGCTGGAAGGCGACGTAG
>JBAUHD010000364.1:0-1661 GCA_049680085.1 Acidobacteriaceae bacterium | reverse complement strand
TGTCCGGCCTCGACGCAACTGCCATGAGCGTCTCGTTCGTCGAGGTCGCGAGCCCGTACCAGTCGGTCAACCGTTCGCTGAAGTACGTTCCGCTCTTTCTGGGGCTGGTGTTTCTCTCCTACTTCATCTTCGAGGTGACGACCGGAAAACGCATCCATCCGGCGCAGTACATTCTGGTGGGGATGGCGCAGATCATCTTCTACCTGCTGCTGCTGTCGTTCGCTGAGCGCATTGGATTTGACTTGGGTTTTCTCATCGCGGGCATTGCCTCCGTGGGGCTGCTTTCGGCGAACGCCGGATGGATTCTTGCGAGCCGCCGGCAGGGCTTCCGCGCGCTGGTTGTCTTCGGATTTCTCTATCTGCTTATCTATCTACTGCTGCGCCTCCAGGACAACGCGCTGCTTGTGGGCGCGCTCGCCAGCTTCGCGGCTGTGGCCGCGGCCATGTACTTCACTCGCAATCTCGATTGGTATGGTTCGCTGCCGGAAAAAGCCGCGCCGTCTGTGAGGGAGTAATGCACAGGGAATCCGAAGCGGGTGATCTGCTACGGCGGGTCAGTTTGAGAGAAACATCCCTCAGGGGCTAAAGCCCCGTTGATTTTGCTCTGCTTACGCACGACTGAAGTCGTGCCATCCGAAAATTGTCTATCGATTAAAGAGCCACCAGCGACGAATATTGGCCAGACGGACTAGGGATCGAGATTCAATCTTCGATCGTGACCAGTTTGGATTCTCCGTCGAATGTGATTTTCCAATTTCGAAGAATATCGGTTCCGATCAGGCATGCGAAGTTTCGTTCCATGTGGAAATCGGCGGACACGATGCGAACCGGATCAAGTGCCCGCAGGTTCGTGCCTGGAAAACTGATCGATCCGGCATGCTCACCGCAGTTGATCGTCCCTCCCAGGACTCTGCGTTTAGTATCCGGGCTGGTCTGAAAAAGCTTGCAGTTCCTTGCCCAGGTCTTGCTCACTACTGTGAACGAAGCCCCTGTATCCAACATTGCCTTGAGCGGAGTTGATTTACGGAATTCGAAGCCAAGGCCGCCTTGCTGTTGGATGAGCATCTCGGAATTCTCGACAATGACATCGATACAAGCGAAGGGATTTTCAGGATATCTGATATGTAATTGGCCCATATTAGAACACGAAATAGACTGGTTCGGTCTGCCGAACCTGCCTGATCAAAAAACTCTGCTGTCCACCGAACCACACTAGCCCAGCTCTGAAGGCCTCGGCATAGGACTCAAAGAAGCCTCCAACTTCCTTACCTTGAATGGCAACAAAGGCGTCCGCGTGCTCCCTAAGCCACTCGTCGCGATGACTCCTAAACACCTTGAGTTCCGTCGCAAGTAAGGGGATAGAGGCCATCCTGCATTCTCCGTGTGGAGGTTAGATGCGTTCCTACGTAGTTGTCAATTATTATTGACCACCTGGGAGCAGTTGGCTATTTCTATTGACAATTGACCGGAGGAGCGGTGATGGGAAGGCGACCAGGTGTGAGCATTACGGAACAGGAATTCTCGGCAGTCAGAAGCGCATGGGCATGATGATGTAGCGGTACTTGAATTCGCTGTCGGGGTCTTCGGGGCGGACCTGGCCAGCGGATTGCGCGTCTTTGAATTCGAGGCGGACTTCGCCGGTGTTGCCGATGGCCTTGAGG
>JBAUHD010000363.1:0-2334 GCA_049680085.1 Acidobacteriaceae bacterium | reverse complement strand
GTCCGAAGGGGTCGCGGATGCGGCCTATGCGCCAGCCGTAGTCCTGGTCCTCGACGGGCCAGACGACTGTGGCTCCGGCGGCGACTGCGCGGTTGAAGAGGGCGTCGGGGTCATCGACGGTGAGGATGAGGCGGACGGTGCTGGCTCCGAGAGTTGTGGGGCTGGGGTTCTGATGGTCGGGGGACTCGTCGGCCAGCCAGAAGGTTGCGCCAGCGATTTCCAACTGGGCGATGGTGGAACCGGTTTCCGGTGGAATCAGAAACAGGACGTCGGCTCCGAACGCGGCCTTGTAGAAGGCTATGGCTTCGGGTCCGTTGCTGATGTTGAGGAAGGGTTCGAGGTGCATGGCTGCCTCTTCAGTTGATCAATCTAAGCGTAAGTGCAAAAGCGGTATTCGCTCTAACAATTAAGCAATCGCGCGAAGCTGCCGAAGATTATCCGAGCCTTTTCTTCAGCTCTTCTATCGAGAACAGGGGTTTGCCGCGATGAAGCATTTCGTGACAGTTTGGACAAACTGGCCGCAGGTGTTTGCGTGGCTCAATCTTTTGCTTTTTCTTGACGGTAGAGAGGGGGTTTAGATGGTGAACGTGAATGAAGCCACGCCCGATCTCGCCATATGTCTTTTCAAAATCGAAATTGCATACGCAGCACTGGGTGCCGAATATTTCGATGCAGCGTTTTCTTGCAATTTCGCTGCGTTCATACCTATTCACCAGGACTTGAATTGCCTCGCCTTCGCTCAGGTGCGTTTCGGATGGTGGAGAGTATTGAGCTTTGCGCTTTTGGGTCAGGAGGTTTCTGGGATGGGCTTCCGCGACGGGAGATACCGTTACAACAATGGTCTGATCCCTGCCGATTCCGTGTTCTGCCAAATCCTTACCGTATACCTCCGTACCAGATCGCATGACCTTGGTGCCTTTGAAGTGTCCCGTAGGTCCAGAGATTGTTAGATTGATTGAATCGCCATCGCCTCGTAATCCAAGCTCGTTCAGCGTGGGTTTCGGTATGCTAAACCGCACAGAAGTCTTGTTAGTCTTCGTGGTGAACCTTGCCATCAGAATTCCTAGCTTTGGATTGATTAATTTGGCTTAAACTGCGAATCGGGATCGTAACATCCAATATTGGGCTTCGCCATTTTGATGGGATTGGAAAGCGCGGATTCCGGAATGTCGACCATCCAAAAAGCAGCATTCATGCCAACTCTTCCTATCGCAACTACCGTGTAAGGGGCGTCACGGAGCCCAGAAATATGGAAGTCGCCGTTCTCATCGGCATCGGTCGCCATAATCCCCGCAGAGTTGCCGGGATTAGCTTTGGCGGTCTCGTAAAGTCTATCCATCGGCTGGCGTATCCGCAAAAGAAACGGCACACAAAACATTTCTCCGATTTGCTGCTGAGTGTCATCCTGAGACCGTAGCTTGCTGCCAAGTAATTGTTGAGCTTGTCCGACTGCGCTCTTGATGTTGCCAGCTGATGCAGTAGGGATGAACAGAATTCGAGCAAAGCGGCCTAATTTCATATCGCCGCTTCCAATTACTGCTTCCACAATGCCTGATGCGTGGATCGGCTTTGCAGGCTGCACTTGTGGGGACAAAAGGATTGGGAGAAACAGAGCGATCAACGCAGTCGTGCGGAACATGGCGGCAGCATAGATGGCACCGCTATCGAAGTCAACAAAAAGAATTGCTTGACTCGATATATATCTCGTGCCTGCCGCAGTTGGGGAAAGAGAACTTACGTTCCCGCCTTCACTTTTTTAATTTCTTCCGTGACGGCGGGGACGATGTCGAAGAGATTGCCGACTACGCCGACGTCGGCGATTTCGAAGATGGGGGCTTCGGGGTCTTTGTTGATGGCGACGATGGTTCGGGAGGCTTTCATGCCGACGATGTGCTGGATGGCTCCGCTGATGCCGAGGGCGAAGTAGAGCTTGGGCGCGACGGTCTGGCCGGAGCTTCCGATCTGGCGGTCGAGCGGGAGCCAGCCGTTGTCGCAGATGGGGCGGGAGGCGGCGAGCTCTCCGCCGAGAGCTTTGGCAAGGTCTTCGGCGAGGGCGAGATTTTTCTGTTCCTTGATGCCGCGGCCCACGGCGACGATGACTTCAGCCTGGGAGAGATCGACGGTCTGTTTCGCTTCCTGAAAGACTTCGTGCGGGGTGACGCGGGATGGGATTTCTTTTGCGGGGACGGTTTCGACGGGAGCGGATCCGGATTCGGCCTGGGCCGGATTTCCCTCGACGGGGTCTGGTCGGAAGGCCCCGATCTGGAGGGTCGCCAGCCAAGGCGTATCGCCTGCGAACGACACGTCGGCAGCGAATTTGCCCTGGAACATCTG
>JBAUHD010000362.1:0-4211 GCA_049680085.1 Acidobacteriaceae bacterium | reverse complement strand
ACAAGCTGAACGCGACGCAGGTGGCTTCGCATACCGGCGAGATGCCGGCGCGGCACTCCTTCGTCTCCGTCACGCCGCGCGACGTGGTGCTGACGGCGATGAAGAAGGCCGAGGACTCGAACGCGCTCATCTTCCACCTGTACGAGTGGGCGGGGAAGTCCGGCAACATTACGATTTCTGTACCGCCGGGTGCGACGGGAGCAACCGAGACTAACCTGATGGAGTTGCCTCAGGGACCGGCACTGCCGGTGACGGACAACAAGGTCACGGTTCCGGTGCGTCCGTTCGAGATCGTCGCGGTGCGGGTGGATTATCCGCATCACTCCTAACCTGACCAGAACTGAAAACCCCGCCGGGCTGAAGAGCCTGGCGGGGTTTTTATTTTTCGGAATGTTGAAACGGCGTTAGATCTCGACGGTCGTGTCCTCGATGGCGAGGCGAACATTCCCGTCGGAGCGGGCGAGGCGGCGGTCGGCCTCCGGTTTATCCACTCCTGCCTTGAGCATGACCAGCGCCACCGGCACACTGCGTCCCGCGGACTTGATGACATCGACGGCCCTTTCGCGTCCGATGCCGCAGGCTCGGACGAGGATGCCGATGCCGCGCTCCACCAGCTTGGAGTTCTGCATGTGGACGTTGACCATGAGGTTTTCATAGACATAGCCCATGCGCGTCATGGCGCCGGTGGTGATCATGTTGGTGATCATCTTCTGCGCGGTGGCGGCCTTCATGCGTGTGGAGCCGGAGATGACTTCAGGGCCGACCTCGGCCACGATGGCGATGTCGGCGGCGGCGGCAAGCGGCGTGTTGTGATTGCAGGTGATGCAGGCGGTCTTTGCGCCGCGGGCGCGGGCATAGGCCACGGCGGCGACGACATAAGGAGTGCGTCCACTGGCCGAAAGGCCGATGATGACGTCCTTGCGGCTGGGGCGGCGGCGCGCGATATCGCGCTGGCCGAGTTCTTCGGAATCCTCATTGACCTCGACGGGCGAGGCGAGGGCCTTCGGGCCACCGGCCATGATGTACTGGATGGTCTGCGGCGAGGTGGAGAAGTAGGGCGGACACTCGCAGGCGTCGAGCGAGGCGATGCGGCCACTGGAGCCGGCTCCAATGTAGATGATGCGTCCGCCATCGCGGAGGCTGCGCGCGACTGAATCGATGACTTGAGCTATCTCCGGCAGCGCTTTCTTGACGGCCGCGGCGACTTTCGAATCCTCGTGATTGATGATGCGCGCGATCTCCAGGGCGGATTTGGTGTCGAGTCCCTGCGAGGCGTCGTTCATGCTTTCCGTGGTGAGATCGTGGAGGCTGGTATGTGAGGGCTCTGGCGTATCGTCTGTCGCCTTGATGCCGGTCTCGGGCTGCGTCATTGTGGCCATAATTTATCCGATTTTCCCGTACGTGTGCTGCCTCATTCTACCGCTGATGCACCAGCTTTGACTATGAGAAATCTCACCTATCGCGCTTTCAGAGCCCCTTTGCGATGGCGTTGTGGAAGGCGGGACGCACGGCGCGGATGGCGTTGGCTGCGCGGTCGGGCCACGTCCGGTTGGTGAGCAGGACCACGGCAAGATGGCGCGCGGGGTCGGACGTTGGATCGATCCAGAGCGAGGTTCCCGCGTAGCCGAGGTGACCGATGGAGTTGAGGCTGAAGAATTTTCCGGACGAAGACGGGGCGCTTGGCGTATCCCATCCGAGCGCGCGGGTTGTGCCTTCCGGCTCGCTCTCGCGCGTCGCGAAGAGGCGGACTGTCTCAGGTTGAAACAGTTGCTCGCCGCCGGCGGTTCGGCCTTCGTCGAGGATGCAGGCGGCGAAGCGCAGCACATCGAGGGCGTTGGCGAAGAGGCCGGCGTGTCCGGCCACGCCTCCGAGAGCGAAGCAGTTTTCGTCCTGAACTTCGCCCTGAATGACGCGATGCCGGAAGGTGGTGTCGTTCTCGGTGGGCGGAATTTCCTCGCGCCACTCGATAGGCGGATGGAAGCGCGCGGTTTCGAGCTTGAGCGGGGCGGCGATCTCGGTTTCAAACGATGAGGACAGAGATTTTCCGGAGAGGACTTCGAGGGCTTTGCCGAGGAGCATGAATCCGATGTCGGAATATTCGGAGCGGGCGCCGGGTGCGGCTTCGAGTGGGAGATGCAGCAGCGCATCGAGCATGGAATCGGGCGTCCGGTGCTGCTCGAAGAGGCGGACGTAGGCGGGCAGTCCGGAGGAGTGCGCGAGCAGCGAACGGATCGTGACGAGATTGCGGTTGGAATCCGGTGCGGCACCCGCGACGAACTGCGGGAGAATGTCGCCGAGGCGGGCATCGAGGGAGAGACTGCCGCGGTCATAGAGGCGCATGGCGAGCGCGGTGGTGGCCACGACTTTGGTGACGCTGGCCAGGTCGAATACGGTCGAGGGCGTGATCGGCTTCGAGCCGGGATCATAGGTGAAGCGTCCGGCGGAGTCGAGCGCAACGACTTCGCCGTTGAAGAGGATTCCGTAAGCCGCGCCGGGGAAAGCGCGGTCGCGGATGGCCTGCTCCAGAACCGCATGGGCGGCGGCGAAACGGCGGCGTCCGTCGTGCGCGGATTCGAGGATGAGGGACATGGCGGTGCGTTTATGGTAAGGCGGAACGGGCTTCGCGGCGCAACGAATTCAGCCGACGCGCGCGAGATTGCGCTAACCGACGCAGAGCCTCGACCGTCTCTCTGAAGAAGCGAACCAAACGAACGATACAATGAAGACAGCGAAACCTGCGCAATGAATGAACAGACCAGCGGCCCCGATCCGGAATTGAATCCCGGCGCCACTCCGCCCGATGCGCCCGAACCGGGCCAGGCACCGGCGGGGAAGAGCAATCTGGGCCTGTGGATGCGCGATCTGCTGATTTCGGTCGCGGCGTCGTTCATGATCATCACCTTCGTCTACCAGCCCGTGCGCGTGGAAGGCACGTCGATGCTGCCCGAGCTGCGCGATCAGGACCGGCTGTTCATCAATAAGTTCGCCTACCATTTTGAGAACATCTCGCACGGAGATGTGGTCGTGTTTCATTACCCACGCGACCCCTCGAAGAGCTACATCAAGCGCGTGATCGCGCTGCCTGGAGACACGCTGCGCATTGACGAGGGCCGCGTGTACGTGAACGGCAGCCGCATCGCCGAGCCGTATGTTCCGCTGCGCTATCGCGATGATCGGTCGCTGCCGAAAGAGGTGATTCCGCCGCATGAGTATTTTGTGATGGGGGACCATCGTTCGATTTCAAGCGACAGCCGCGACTTTGGCCCGGTGGAGCGGAACCTGATCTACGGGAAAGCCGCGTTCGTCTATTGGCCGGCGGACAACATGGGCGTGGTGCGCTGACAGGCAAGCGCCTGCGGGTTCACTTCAGCCGCATGACCATGGGGTTCTGATTGACGAAGGAGAGGCTGACGCTTATGTCGGTGGCCGACTCCCACTGCTTCTGGCTGATCTGATAATTGAAGATCATCATGCCTTCCACCTGCTGGCCAGGCTGCAGAGTGATGTCCCGCGCCAGCGGCGGCTTCTGGTATTGCTTCGTCTCCGGGTAGGCGAGGAAGACCTTGCTGAAGTCTGATTGCGAGACGGCGGTGGACTTTTCGTTCTCGTCAGGCAGGTCGATCGTGGCCCACATGTCGCGCAGATAGAGTGGAATTTTGGCGGTATTTTTGAGGCTCACGTTAGCGAAGATGAGAATTTCGTCGTAGGTCTCCTTCTGTCCGCCGACTCCTTCTGTTGTGGTGGGCTGCGTCATGTCGTGGTGAATGGGATAGACGTTCACGCTGAGAATTTGGCCCTGGTAGGGAACGGGCGTGCGTCCGAAGTAGACGTAGGCGGCGATGGCGGCGAGGACCACCAGAATGGCGATGATGACGATGAGGATGGCACGGTAGGCCGGGTTTTCGTCTCTCATCGGCTTCGTGTCGGCGACTTCACTCTGTGGCATGGGACTACTCCTTAGACTAGGCGCGGACGCAGGGCGGCGAGGAATTCATCGGCTGGCCGTGTGTTGAGGACATCCTGCTTGCCGAGCCAGGCGCGGCGGAGCTGGCGGATGCCGTAGCGCATCTTCTCCATGTGGGTGGTGTGATGCGAGTCGGTGTTGATGACGATGGCGCAGCCGAGCTCTTTCGCCTGCCTCAGATCGCGGTCGCAGAGGTCGAGACGGTCGGGATAGGCGTTGTGCTCCACCGCAACGCCAAGCTCGGCGG
>JBAUHD010000361.1:0-1600 GCA_049680085.1 Acidobacteriaceae bacterium | reverse complement strand
CCCTTTTTTCCTGTAGCCTGTAAACTCGTACAGCGGCGCCCCGTCTATTCCTTTGACATGGGACAGATCGCTTCCACGGAGCTTCCGCCGCTGGTGCAGGAGCAATCGTTGCTGGAACTGGCTGACTTTGACGAGGTGGTGCGGCTCTATCGACCCCGCATCTTCCGCTTTATCATGGCGTCTCTGACGGACCGCGACCTGGCCGAGTCGCTCACTCAGGACTGTTTCCTGAAGGCGTACAACGCGCGGCACCAATTTCGTGGAGAATCGAGCCTCAGCACCTGGCTCACCCGCATCGCGCTGAACCTGATCCGCGATCACCTCCGCAACCGCCGGATGCGCTTCTGGCAGAAAACGCGGGCCTCGGCGGTCGATCTGGTCGATATCAGCGACTGGATTCCCGATACCGCCGTGTCAGCGGAAACAGCCTGCCTCCAGCGCGAGCGCGTCAAGCAGGTTTGGAAGGCGGTCGACGAGTTGTCAGGCCAGCAGCGCATGGTCTTTCTGTTGCGCTTTGTCGAGGAGTTGGAATTGTCGGAAATAGCGGAAACCACCGGAATGAACGCCAGCACCGTAAAGTCGCATCTCTATCGGGCGTTGCGCATTGTTCGGGAACGGGCGGGAGGTCAACCATGAACTTGAAGGACGAAAACATTACAGAACCCACCGGCGAATTCGCCGCCGTCATTCGCGATTTTCGCGCGGCGGTCACCCACGTCGCGGAGCGCGAAGCCGCCCGCCCCCCTGCCGCCGACTGGCTCATGCCCGCGCGCAAGCGCCACCGCGGCCATCAGCACCGCATGATTCTGGCCTGGGGCTGCGCAGCGGCGCTCTGCCTGGCTACCGTGCCCTTCGTCCTCATGCCTGCCTCGATTCATCCCGGCCCCGCGTATGTTCACATAATGCGGCAGGCACCGGCGACCACGCCGCTGGCTCACTCCAGCGAGCCGGAGAACGGCCTGCTGGAGCAGGTCGATGAGCAGGTTTCCGAATCCGTGCCCTCATCGCTCGCTCCACTCGCCGGGTTCGGAAGCGCGGACACCGCTTCGGCAAATAATACAGACGACTCTGTGCTTTACGGAGCAGAGGTCGCGCAACCGGGGAGTCCAGATGCTTCTCACTAGAAAGAACCGGCCCTCGCTCGTCTTTTTTCTCGCCTCGCTTCTCTGTTTCGCCACAGCCGCCGTGCCGTGCCTTGCCCAGGACGGCCACAGCCCGGACCAGGCGATGGACCATGGCCAGCCGCCCCCGGAGCATCACGGAAATCATGGCCGCTGGTGGGACAATCCCCACGTCGCGCAGAAAATCGGCCTCACCGATGCCCAGAAGCAGCAGATGAATCAGATCTTCGACAAGCACCGCCCGCAGCTCAAGGAACTGAACGCCACGCTGAAGAGGGAAGAGGACACCCTGCACCCGCTTCTGCAGGCCGACAATCTGGACGAACACAAAGTCCTCCACCAGATCGACACCATCGCCCAGGCCCGCGCCAATCTCGAAAAGGCCAATGCCCGGATGCTCTTCGGACTACGCAAAATCCTGACGCCCGACCAGTGGAAGAAACTTCAGGAAATGGCCCGCGAGTGGCACGAACATCATC
>JBAUHD010000360.1:0-3234 GCA_049680085.1 Acidobacteriaceae bacterium | reverse complement strand
GCCAACTGGCAGATTGCCGAGGCAGTGCCGAAGGGAATCACGTCAGCCGCGATGGCGTTGTCATGGAACGCGCAATACGGCTGGCGGTGGATGTTCACGGCAGTCGCAGTTCCCGCGGCGATTCTGCTGGTCTCCGCGCCGTTCATCCCGGAAAGCCCACGATGGCTGGCCGCCCGCGGCCAAGAAGCAAAGGCCGCCGAAATTCTACGTCGTATCGGAGGAGAGAACTACAGCCGGCTTGAAATTGAATCCATCCGCCAGACACTGGCTGGCCCGGCACAAAAAGGCCATTGGCGCGAGCTATTTCACTCTCCTGTCCGGAAACTGGTGCTGATCGGCATTGCGCTGGCAGTACTGCAGCAGGGAAGCGGCATCAACATCCTGTTCAACTATGCTGAAGAAGTCTACCGCAGCGCCGGATATGGACTGAACGACATCCTCTTCAACATTGTCATAACAGGAACCATCAACCTGCTGTTTACGCTGGTCGCCATGCTGCTGGTGGACCGCTTTGGCCGCCGAAAGCTAATGCTCTTCGGCTGCGCAGCCATCGCGGCTTCGCACCTTGCCGCGAGCCTTGCGTATCGCGCACACATGCAGGGGTTCTGGGTGCTGGTTCTTACCCTCTGCGCCATCGCCTGCTACGCCGTTTCACTGGCCCCGGTAACCTGGGTACTCATCTCCGAGATATTTCCGAACCGGGTCCGCGCCTCTGCCGTTTCGGTCGCCGTCGCCGCACTCTGGGTCGCATCGTTCGTGCTGACCTACACGTTTCCGGCGCTGGATCACGCGCTCGGCACCTCCGGAACCTTTCTGATTTATGGAGGCATTTGCATTGCCGGAGCGGTCATGGTGTTCTTCACCGTTCCGGAAACGCAGGGACGCTCGCTGGAGCAAATTGAGAATGCGGAGCGCGCCTGAGCCGCCGCAGCGGAATCCCTGGTTGAAGCTTATGGCTGCGCCGCCCCCTCGCGTCTCAGCGTAAACGTCACCGCCTGAAAGTCACCGCGCAAATCCACGTCTACGCCGTGATTCATCCAGTAGGCTCCGCTGGCGGAACTCAATGTTCCCGGCGCCACGTTACCGTCGAGAGGACGAAGCGTGTAGATCGCCGTCGCATCCAGCCCCCGCAGGTAAATTCTCGGAAACGGATAAAGCTTATCGCTGGAATGCAGGAATGCGAACACCATGGCATCTCCGCCGTCGCGCGCAACGTATTCTGTGACCGACTGCTCGCTGCCGTGTTCCGGAGGAATGAGCCGGTAGAGCGCACCGCGCTGCACCGTCTGGCGAATCGCTTTGTACTGGGCGACCATTGTCTTTGCCGTGGCGAAATCCTGCGGCGTCCACTTATTGAGGTTGGCGCCGATGCCGAGCGAACCCTGCATCGAAGACAGAAAACGATATTTTAGTGAGAGCGTGCGCTGGTTGGCCCAGCTGGGCGAGTCGGTCACCCATGACATCATGACGCCGGGCGTATAGGCGTAGGTAAAACCGTTCTGGATGAGGAGGCGGTCATACGCGTCGGTGTTGTCCGATGGCCAGACTTCATCCGTGTACCGCATGATGCCGAGATCGACGCGGCTTCCACCGCCGGAGCAGCTTTCGATCTCAACGTTCGGGTGTTTGGCGCGCAGCTCGGCAAGAATGGAATAAAGGTTGCGAATGAAATCAACGTAGACATTCTTCTCCTTGTCGGGAGCGACAGCAGGCCAGCCCGGCTCAGACCAGTTGCGGTTGTAGTCCCACTTCAGAAACGCAATATCGTTGTTGGTGAGCAACTGGTCGAGTGTATGAAAGACGTAGGCGCGCACGTCGGGCCGGGCAAGGTTCAGGACGAGTTGGTTCCGCTCCTCGGTGCGCGGGCGGCCGGGGAAATTGAGCACCCAGTCCGGATGTTTGCGGTATAGCTCGCTGTCCGGGTTCACCATTTCCGGCTCCACCCACAGTCCGAAATCCATGCCGAGCGAATGCACCTTGTCGATCAAAGGCTTCAGTCCGTGCGGAAACTTTTTTGGATTTACAAACCAGTCGCCCAGGCCGGCATGGTCGTTGTTGCGCTCTCCGAACCAGCCATCATCCATTACAAAGCGCTCCACACCGATGCTTGCAGCTTTCTCGGCAAGCTCCATCTGGCTGGCCTCGTTCACGTCAAAGCCGGTGGCTTCCCATGAGTTGTAGAGCACGGGACGCAGCCTGGGCCTGGGAGCATGCGGAAGGATGGAGTCGATCTCGAAGCGATGGAGCAGGCGCGACGCGCCGCCGATACCATGACTGGTGTAGCCGCCATAAAAGTACGGCATCTCAAGCGTCTGCCCGGGCTGCAGCAGGTAGCCAAAATCAAAGCTGTTGAAGCCTCCGGATATGCGCACATGCCGCAACGCGTCCTGTTCGACTGTGATCTCCCAGGAGCCGCTCCAGCCGAGCGCGCCAAACCACACGTCTCCACGCTGCTGGTCGTTGTCACCGCTATGATCAATCGCAAACCACGGATTGTTCTGCGCACCAGTTGTGCCGCGGCGACTCTCAAGGACGGTCTTACCGGGACGCACGGGCTGCTCCTGGAGGTTCCATTCCCCAGCCCAACGGCCGGTGAGATACCGCAGTCGATAACCGGTTCCACGGGGAAGATTCCAGGTGGCGGCAAACGCCTGCTCGATAGTAAAGGGCGCGTCAGTACGATTTTCAATTCCAGCAGAGCGCCGCAGGATGCCGGTTTCGGGATCCACCTTGTATCGCAGGGTGACGTAGACCGCGCGCGAAATGTCCTTCATCACAATCGCCAGTTCGTCACCGGATATCTGGTACGAGACATATCGGAGCACGAGGTCGCGGTTGCCGCCAGGGAACGTGATCTTGAGGTCCGGTTCCACATACAATCCGCCGCCCCAGCCCACAAATTCCTGCGGCGTGGTATCGATGGAAGGATCGAATGCGGCAAAGCCCGGAGTCGATTTCGCCGTGGCGAATTGATCGGACCGGGCAAGACGGCTGCCCCAGTAGAGCGTCTGAATCTGCTGGTTCTCATTGACGCCGAGGACATACGTCATGTCCGCGGCATCGATGCGGAAGACGTGAGTTGCAGGATCGAATCGGATATGCGCGGTGGCATGTTGGAGGTTCCCGGCATGGGCTCCAAGGGGGAGCAGAACCAGTAACGCAATCGCTCCCAGCCAGCTACAAGGCCACGAGATTGGCCGCGGCCTTGTTGAAAGAGGGGCCGGGGTCGTAAGT
>JBAUHD010000359.1:0-4442 GCA_049680085.1 Acidobacteriaceae bacterium | reverse complement strand
CGCAGTGAACTGCGCTGACGCGGCGCGCGTATTCGGCAATGTTACGCCGTGTGCGGGCTGTCGCCGTCTGCGCCGGGTGACGTTTGTCACGGCGCTTTGCTGACAATTCGCACTGGGTTGGCGGGCGCGTTCACGGGATGCTGGAGAAGCAGGAGAGGGCTTGAATGAATCGGAGCTGGCACATTGCGGCGGGTTTATTGTTGGCGGGACTGTTGAGTCCGGTGGTTGCGCGCGCGCAGCGCTGTGACGGCGTGAGCGTGGAAGGGATGGTATTGGACCCGGACGGCGCAGCAATTGCGGGAGCCGCTGTTCATGCGGCCAACGGCGCGAACACCGTGACGGATGAGAAGGGCCATTACGCTCTGCCCTGCGTGGCGGCGGGTTCGATGCGGATTAGCGCGACGGCTTCCGGCTTTCAGCCGCAAGCGGCAACCGTGAAGAAGCAGGACAGCGAGCCGGAGCATTTTGATTTTCATCTGAAGCTGGCGCGCGTGACGACGGATGTGCAGGTGGGCGAGAACGATGGCGTGAACCTTGATTCCGACAACGGCATGGGCACGCATACGCTGACGCCAAAACAGATTCGGCAGCTTGCGGATGATCCGGATGACTTCCGGCGTGAGTTGCAGGTGCTGGCGGCGGCCAACGGCGGCGCTCCAGGGGCGGCGCGCATCACGGTGAACGGGTTTGAGAACTCAAGCGCGCTGCCGCCGAAGGGCTCGATTGCGCGGATTGTGACGGCGCCGGATATGTTTTCGACGGAGTACGATGAGCCTCCTTATAAGGGCGGCAGGGTGGAGATTTTCACCAAGCCGGGAGCGGATTCGATTCACGGCGCACTGTTTTATACCGACAGCGATGGCAGCTTCAACGCGACGGACCCGTTTTCGACCGTTGGGACTCCGGCGGGCAAGCGGCGCTACGGATTTGAGCTGAGCGGGCCGATTGTGAAGACGAAGAGCGACTACTCGCTGGCGCTGGAGAAGCGCGACATTGACGAGTTCAACGTGGTGAACGCGATTACGCTGGACGCGAACGGGAATCCGGCCCCGCTGCACCAGACGGTGACGGCTCCGCAGCGGCTCTGGATTGCTTCGGCGCGCGGAGATTTGCAGTTGACGAAAAATGATGTGGCGACGGTGTCGTTTGCGGCGAACACCAATGGGCTGACCAATCAGGGCATTGGCGGGTTGACGACAGCCGAGGCCGGCTACAACGCGACGGTGAGCGAATATGATTTGCGTTTTACCAACACGCAGACCCTCAGCATGAATCTGTTGCATGAGACGCGGATCGGGTACACGTGGAAGGACACGGCGCAGGCTCCGTTGTCGACGGCTCCCGCGCTGCAGGTGGCGGGATTTTTCCAGAGCGGGGGCAATGCGTCGCAGCAGTTGAACGACCGCGAGCGGGACCTGGAAATTGACGATGATTTTCTTTACTCACACGGGCGGCAGACGTGGAAAGTGGGCGCGCAGTCGCTGGGCGTGTTTGTTCACAACATCGATCCAAACACGTTCAACGGCGCGTTTACGTTTGGCGGCGGCGCGGCTCCGGCGCTGGATGGGGATGGCGATCCGACGGGTGGGACGACAACGATCTCCGGGCTGGAGCAGTATCGTCGCGCGCTGCTGGGGCTGCCGGGCGGGGTTCCGACCACGTATTCGATGACGACGGGAACGGCGGTGGTTCCGCTGACGCAGTGGCAGCTTGCGCTGTATGCGGAGGACACGTTCAAGGTGAGTCCGCGGCTGACGCTTTCAGGCGGGCTGCGGTACGCTTTGCAAACGACTCCGCTAACAGTTGGGAATTTTGCGCCGCGGGCAGGCGCGGCGTGGGCGCTGGATCGCCACGCGAAGACGGTGCTGCATCTGCACGCGGGGCTGTTTTCGTCGGTGGTTCCGGCGAGCATGATGGAGGAGGCGTACCGGCTGAACGGGGTTCGGCAGCGGCAGATGCTGATTTATTCGCCGTCGTTCACGGCGCCGCTGACGCCGACGGGCGATTCGATTGCGGTCACGACGGTGCGGGCGTCCGCGTCTAAGCTGGCGCAACAGCCTTCTTTCCAGGCTGGGCTGGGCGTAGAGCATGATTTTCCGCACCACTGGCATGCGCAGGCTAACGTCTATTACGGAGATGGGTGGAACGGTTTCCGGTCACGGAATATTAACGCGCCGATGGTGGCGAGCGGCATGGGTGCGGCGGACCCCTTGGCGGCGCTGATGGCCCCGCGACCGTTTGCGGCGGATGAGAATATTTTCAAGTTTGAGGCCACGGGACATCTGAGCGGCGACGTGGTGTTTCTGGGGCTGGACCAGCACAGCTATAAGCGGTTTGCATTTTTTCTGGGATACCTGTTCTTTAACCTGACGGACGACATGGCGCAGAACGCGGGCTTTGTGCAGTCGGCCTACAGCAACCAGGGGGAGACGGCGCAGCCGGATTGGGAAGCGCGGCAGCGGCTGTTCTTCTTCGGGAATTTAAATTTGCCGAAGAAGGCGGAACTTTCCGCGGAGATGGACGAGCAGAGCGGGAATCCCTATAGCGTATCGACGGGGACCGATAACAACGGCGACGGCGTGTTCAACGACCGGCCCTCATACGCGCCGGCGGCGGGCGCGGGCGTATTTGCTACACCGTTCGGGCTGCTGACGGGGAACGCGACGAACGGAGACGTTCCGAGGAATGTGGGGGCGATGCCGGCGCTCATTCATCTGGACATGAACCTGAGCCGGGCGTGGAAGCTGGGTCCGCAGTCGATGGAAAGCGCGCGGACTCTGACGCTGAATGCGCGCGCGGCGAACCTGCTGAACCATACGAACGTTGCGGGGGTGGGGACAGTGGTTGGTTCTCCGAAGTTGGGGCAGGCGGTTGCGGCGGAGAGCGCGCGGCGGCTGGAGTTGGGGATCCGGTATTCGTTTTGAGCAGAGAGAGGGATTCCGCCACGGAAGGCGTGAAGGGCAAAAAGAGGTGCAGGTTCCTCCACTTCGCTTCGCTCCGGTCGGAATGACAAGTTGAGGTAACGCGAAAATCAGATTCCCGCGCTGCCAGGATTTCAAATTTGAATAGGAAGGGAAATATCCATGCTGTCGAAAATTGTTGGTTGTGTCGCGGTCGCCGCGCTGGCGGTCGTTCCTGTTGGGATGTGGGCGCAGGCCGCGCCCGCCGCCGCGCCAGTTGCGCAGAGCGCCGTTGGTTCCGCTGATTCGGCTTTGTCGGCGTTGTCCGGGCTGCACTATCGCTACTGGCCGGAGCAGATTGTGCAGTGGATTGGGCCGGAGCTGCCCTACTCGATGATCGTGCTGGACGTGGATGACCGCGGAAAGCAGCCGGTGTATGACGTGGAACTGATCGATAAGAGCGGCAAGGAAATCGTCCACTACACCAATTCGGCGATGGAACTGGCGCTGGACCAGCGGATCGGTTTCGATGTACACCAGGTGGCCATGAAGCTGGACGGGCCGGCGGACCCTGAGAAGGGCGGGCAATATATGCTGCGCTTCAATACGGAGAAGGGCGTTCCCGTGGTGTGGCAGTTTGTGCTGGGCACGGATGTTTCGGAGCAGGGCAGCGGCGTGAATCCTGTCGCAGCGGGGCCGGTAAGCTTGTTGATTTATCGCGAACAGGGCGGGCTTGCCGGGCAGGGAACCGCGCTGCAGGTGGGCAGCGTGACGAGCACAGCGGCGGAGTGGACGGAGTTGGCGCAGCCTCCTTATTTTGTTCCTTACCGGGGAGCTCTTTCCGTGGGCAGCCATGTTTTGAGTTTTGCTCCCGGCGGCCCGGCGATGAAGGCGGGGCCGGGCGTGTCCATTACCCACAACGGCGATACCGTGACGGTGACCAATGACGCCCTGGGCGTGACGGCGGAGTACACGCTGGACGCGAACCACGCGGTGAGCCGGGTGACGTTTGGGCCGGTGAAGGCGAAGAGCGGGCATACGGTCAACGTGGAGTTCACTCCGCCGTTGACGGCTGGTGGGAAGAGCAAGTTTGAGGTGGTGGCCGGAAAGAAAAGCAAGATCGGCGAAGGGACGGTAGAGGCAAAGTTGCCGGGCGGGGCGGAGTGGATGTTCACGAAGCCGGAGGCGTTGAAGAGGAAATAGCGTCTTCAGGGCTCAGGGTGTGTTTGCGCAATTTGGACCCTCATGCGGAGTGGAGAGAAGTGCAGGTCCCTCCACTTCGCTTCGCTCCGGTCGGGATGACAAGCGTGTTGAGAGAATGCTGATCGCTGGCTGCTGGTCCCTGAGCGCTGAGCCCTATCCCCTGAGCCCTGATCGCTGATCGCTTGCAGTTAGATTCCGGCTAATGCGGCGGTTTCGTCTCCGTGGAGGGCGGCGTATTTGTTGATGCCGACCATGGTGAAGACCTTTTGAAAATGGGGTGTGAGGCCGTAGATGCCGATGGGTTTGGCGGCGGATTTGTTGACCTCCATGAGCATCTGG
>JBAUHD010000358.1:0-8853 GCA_049680085.1 Acidobacteriaceae bacterium | reverse complement strand
CCGGACGGCACGCTCTGGATCGGCACCGATGGCGGCGGCCTGAATCGCTGGCGCAACGGCGTCATCCAGGCCGTTCGCGCGGAAGGCGCGGCGCTGCCCGCGAACATCTACAGCATTCTCTCCGACGACGCGAACAATTTATGGATCAGCTCGAATGAAGGCGTTTACCGCGTCAATCGTGGCGCACTCGACCGCTACATGGAGGGTGCGATTGCTTCGGTTCCGGTCAAATCCTTTGGCGTTGCCGACGGGATGAAGATCAGCCAGGCCAGCAGCGGAGGGCATCCGGCGGCCTGGCGGCTGAACAACGGAACCCTGTGGTTTGCGACTCTGAAGGGCGTGGCCACCGTTGATCCCGCGCATCTGCCCGTCAATCGCGTGCCGCCGCTGATGGCGATTGAAAGCTTCAGCGTGGATGACAAGGCGGAGCCCGAAGCTTCGTCCACGGCCCTGAAGATCTCCGCCGGGGCACGCCGTTTCGCGTTCGACTTCGCGGCGCTCACCTTTGCCGCGCCCAGCAAGGCTCGCTTCCGCTACAAGCTCGAAGGCTTCGACCACAAATGGATCGATGCCGGCTCCGAGCGCAGCGCCTACTACACCAACCTGCCGCCGGGGCACTACACCTTTCAAGTGATGGGGGCGAACAACGACGGCGTGTGGAGCGCGGCCCCGGCCACGCTCGCGTTTCAGTTGCGGCCGTATTTTTACCAGACCCTCTGGTTCTACGTGCTGCTGATCGCGTGCGCGGCGCTGCTGGCTTACGCCGCATACCTGTGGCGCGTCCGCCAGGTGGAGTCGCGCTTCAACGCTGTGCTGGCGGAGCGCAATCGCATTGCGCGCGAGATTCACGACACGCTGGCGCAGGGCTTCGTCGCCGTCTCGGTGCAGTTGCAGATCGTGGGCCGCACTCTGTCGCAATCCGCGGACACCGCTCGCCAGCATCTCGACGAAGCGCAGGAACTGGTTCGCACCGGCCTGGACGAAGCGCGCCGCGCCATCTGGGAGCTGCGCTCGCAGAACGCGGAGAGCCGCGACCTGGCTTCGCAGCTCGTGCAAATAGCCGAGCGCGTGACGAACGGAACGGAGATCAAAACGCGGGTCGAGGTCCATGGAATCTATCGCCCGCTGGGGGAGCGCACGGAGAGCGAGTTGCTGCGCATTGCGCAGGAAGCGATCACGAACACCGTGCGGCACGCCGCCGCCGGCACCATCGAGATCATTCTCCAATTCACGCGCCGCCGCGTGAAGATGACCATCACCGACGACGGGCGCGGCTTTGCGGGAGAGGCCCCGTCCATCGCGGACGGACACTTTGGGATCACCGGCATGAGCGAGCGCGCGCAGCAAATCGGCGGCGGCGTTACAGTAACAAGCAAACAGGGAGAAGGGACCCGGGTGCGGGTGGAAGTCCCCACCGGAAGTGAAACGCGATGAATGAACCCAGCCGCATGGCAAAAGATGGGCCGATTCGACTGCTGGTGGTCGATGATCACGCCATCGTCCGCAAGGGCCTGGTGGCGTTGCTGAACACGGTCGAGGGGCTCTCCGTGGTTGCCGAAGCCTCGGACGGAGAAGAGGCGATTCAGGCGCACCGCGCCCACAGCCCCGATGTAACGCTGATGGATCTACGCCTGCCGAAGCTGGGCGGCGCCGACGCCATCGCCAGGATTCGACGCGAAACTCCCACCGCGCGCATCATCGTGCTTACCACCTTCGACGGAGATGAGGATATTTTTCGGGCCCTGCAGGCCGGAGCGAAGGGCTATCTGCTCAAAGGCATGGATGCCGCGGAATTAACCGAAGCCATTCGCGCGGTGTATGCGGGCAAGTCCAGGATTCCCGCCGCGGTGGCGGAAAAGCTTGCCGGACGCATGGGCGGGCCCGCGCTCACCGCGCGCGAGCTGGAAGTGCTGAAGCGGATCGTGGCCGGGCGCAGCAATAAAGAAATTGGCGGAGACCTTCATATTTCCGAGGCCACCGTGAAGACCCATATCAACAGCATTCTGAGCAAACTGGGCGTCAGCGACCGCACGCAGGCCGCCACCAGCGCGCTGCAACGCGGCATTGTGCACTTGGAATAAATTTCAAGGCGATAGGAGTCTGAATGCGGAAATGTTTTGCCGTTGCGATTGTTCTTCTCGTCTGCGGGCTCGCCTGTCAGGCGCAGCCCGCGCATGAAACGTGGCGTCAGGCCACCGCGCCGGAGTTGAAGGCCCTGCTGCCGGCCCGCGCTCCGGTGGTGCGCGAGCGCATTGAGACGGAGAGGCGCACCGCCTCCGGCATCACGGATAGCAAAGGCAAGTATGTCGCGGGAGTGGTGCTCATCACGGCCGGATACTCAGCGGACGGCAAATATTCGCATTACTTTCTTACGCAGGTTTCGCTCAAAATAGGCGATTTTGAATTGCCGCCCGGCTCCTACCTCATCGGTTGGGAGCATGGCGACGACCTGCTCCACGTTAAGTTTTTTGACGCCGCATCGGGGCGTCCGCTGGGCTCTGTCGATGCCCGCCTCAACCTTTCCATCAAGCGCGTGGAGTCCTTTCGCATCTGGCCGCCGGCCGACCGCTCCCTGATTCAGATTGGGCGGTTCACCTTCCCCTACCGGATTGGAGATTGACCCTTCCCATGCTGCCCGGCAAATCAGACCAGAAGCGGCAGCGCAAACTGCTGCGCGCCCTCGAGCTTAATTGGCAAACCGAGATGAGCGGCTTCTACACGTATCAGACGCTGGCGAGCCGCGATCCCGATCCCATCCGCGGCCAGGCGCTGCGCAACATGGCGGAAGCTGAGTGGCAGCACGCGGAGCAGTGGGCTGAGCGCATTCGCGAACTGGGTGCGTCGGTTCCCAAGTACCACGGCAAGCACACCGGCGATGCGGACACGCTGGCCAATCGACTGGGCGGCAACCGCATGGCGCTGCGGCGGCTGGAAATTGACGAGAGCCGTGCCATCGCGCTCTACAGCCGCCAGCTTCGCGAGCTTGAGGACGAGCGAAGCCTGGAAATTCTGCGGCGGGTGATTGAAGAAGAGCGCGAGCACTACCACGAGCTCAGCAACCTCATCCGGCACCGCTATCCGCGCCACGCGGTGGAGGAGCAACGCTCCAACCCTAAAGCCATGCTTGAAGATTTGCTGGCCAAGCGCAACGGCTCCGGGCGGCAGGCGGCGGGTTGGATTGGCGATGCCATTTACGGCGTCAACGACGGATTGGGCGCAATCTTTGGCATTGTTTCCGGCGTGTCGGGCGCGACGCTGGGCAACAGCCATTACGTGCTTCTGGCCGGCATCGCCGGCATGGTCGCCAGCGCGTTATCGATGGGCTCGGGCGCGTACCTGGGCGCGAAGAGTGAGCGCGAAATCTATGAGGCGGAAGTGCAGCGCGAACGCGAGGCTATTGAGATGAACGCGCCCGAAGCGCGCGAAATGCTCTCGCTCTACTATCAGGTCAAAGGCCTCCCAGAGGACGACGCCGACCATTTCGTCGAGCACATTGCGAAAGACAAGGACCAGTTCCTGCGCGCGCTCGCCTCCGAACGTTTCAGCACGAGCGAAGAGGGGCTGCGCAAGCCCTTGATCGCCGCAACCTCGGCGGCCATTTCCACCGCCCTCGGCGCGTTCATCCCCATCATCCCGTTTTTCTTTTTGCGCGGATACGAGGCCATCATCGTCTCCGGGATCGTTTCGCTGGCAGCGCACTTCGCCGTGGGCGCGGCCAAGTCGCTCATCACGGTACGCTCGTGGTGGGCCAGTGGATTCGAAATGACCGCGGTGGGCGCGGTGGAAGGCCTCGTCACCTACTTCATCGGAGTCGGATTGGGGCACGTCGGCGCATAATTACGGCTGCATTCCCGCGTAATATTTCTGGAGGACAAAAAACGCCTTCTTCTTTTCGCCGGTGTCGGAGACAAGCCCCTTGCGGTTGTAGCCGTCCTGAATTCCCGGCAATTGCCGTGTGGGCGAGCGGAAATCCATCAGCACCCACGGCGACAGGCCGCGCAGGAAGGGAAGCTCGCGAAACAGGAGAAACTGATTCCTGTAAATCGCCGCTTGATATTCCTCGGTAAATCGCTTCGTTGCCGGCCCATGCATTCCGGCCTTCGCCCCTCCGCCAAATTCGCTCATAATCACCGGCTTATGCAGCGGGTCTTCAAAGTGGTACGAAGGGGCGGACTGCGGCGTATCAATATACCAGCCGATGTATTCGTTGTAGCCAATCACATCCAGGCTCTTCATCAGCGGATCGTTCAGCACGGCGGTTTTATTGTGGATGGACGCGGCGAAGGCGGATGTAATCAGTCGTGTGGGGTCTTCTTTGCGGGCCTGCGCAACCAGTTTCTCGATAAACGCCGTGCGTTCCGGCTTGTCCGGCGTCTCGTTCGACATCGACCACAGAATCACCGAAGCCCTGCCGCGGTCCCGGCGAATCATCTCGTGCAACTGCTGCCGCGCCACGGCCAGCGTGTGCGGATCGGTCCAGTCAATGTCCCAGTAAACCGGAATCTCCGACCACACCAGAATGCCAAGTTTGTCGGCGAGCCGGAGCTGGCGCTCATCATGCGGGAAATGCACCAGGCGCGCGAAATTGCAATGCAGCTCTTTGCACCAGCCCAGCAGCGTTGCCGCGTCCGCTTCGGACCGTGCCGGACCTCTGCGGAATGGCGCGTCATTTTGAATGCTCACGCCGCGAAGAAAGATCGGCTTTCCATTCAGCAGAATCTGATCACCGTGCACCACGACCGTACGGAAACCAATATCATCGGCGAGCCGGTCCGCGCCCGTTGAAAACACCACGTGATAGAGCCACGGATGCTCCGGAGACCACCTCTCCAATTCTTTTGGCTGGAAGGAGAAATCAGCGCGGCCATCGGCTCCTGTCGTTGCGTTGAGCGACTCGTGCAGCTCAGGAATATTCAACGCAACCGTGGTTCCGGGCTCCCCTCCGTCCAGATGAGCATAGCCTTCGATGCTCCCGTCGGCGTTCAGATGCAGCGACTCGTCATCGACAAAAGCCTCCGGAACCTCGACTAGTGAAACATCGCGCGTGAGCCCCCCATAGTTCCACCAATCGGTTTTGATTCCGGGCACGCGATCAGCACTGCGCCGATTGTCTACCGCGATCACCACGAAATTGCCGCCGTCCTTCACCGCCTGGGTGATTTCGCAATCGAAGGGCGTGAAACCGCCCTCGTGATCGCAAATGTGCACGTCGTTCACAAACAGATGCGCCGCATAATTGGCGGCTCCGATATGCAGAAATACGCGCGAGTGCGGCTTGGGGTGGAACGTGAAGTCACGCTCGTACCAGAGCAGCCCCTCGTAATAGAAAAGGTCCTTTCGCTGCGTGTTCCACGCGCCCGGAACCTGAAGCACCGGCGACTTCGCGAAATCGTATTCCAGCAGCGGGCCGCCGGGCTTGTAATGCTTGTTCGCGGCATAACCATGCACGCCGGGGATGTCGGAGCGCGAGCCCCATCCTCCGTGATAGGGATCGACAATATAGTGCCAGGGGCCATCCAGGCTGATCGACGGCCGATGGTCCAGGTCCACGAGCAAGGTAGTCGCAGATTGCGCGGAGGCAAAAACGGCGCAGAGAGAAACGGCGAGCACAAGCAGAGTCCGTCGCATGAATCAATATTAATTGTGAGGGCGCTTATTGCCTCGTGGAGGATGCGGGCCGGAACTGATTGGCGCGCTTAAACTCCTCGCGCAGTTCCGGAGTCTTCAGATTTTCCCGCAAGTGCGCCAGCCGCTGCTCAAGCGCGAGGAGCGAGGCCGCGATGGCCTCGGTGTTGGTGTGGGCCACGTCGCGCCACATGGAGTAAGGGCTTGCGCCGAGCCGGGTCATTTCGCGCAGAGCGCGCCCGCCGATGGGCAGCACCTCGTCTTTCGCGGCAAACTCATCCTGCAGCAGCGCGGTGAGGGCCGTTGAAACAAATTGCGGCAGGTGGCTGACCCACGCGCAGAGCACGTCATGCCGCTCGGGTGCCAGGTCGAGCACGCGGCAGCCAAGCTTTTCCGTCCAGCCGCGCCACTCATCCGCAAGCACGCGCGAGGTGGGATGCATGGTCCGCGACTCCTGAGTCTCGGTAAAAAGCCACGCCGCTCCGTTGAACAGAGTTGCGTCGGCATTGGCCGCGCCGCTCACCTCTTTGCCGGCCATGGGATGGCCGGGGAGAAACCCGGCGGTTTCGGGAAGGTTATAGCGGCCACGCGCCTGCTCGACCAGCGCACCTTTTACGCTGCCCACGTCGGTGACGAGCTGGCCGGGCTTGAGGGTGGGAGCAAGGCGGTCGAGCCATTCAAGAATGGTGAAAACCGGCCCGCCGAGCAGGACAACATCGCTCGCCTTCGCCGCCGCAACCGCATCGGGCGCGGCAACGTGAATTGCGCCGCGCCGTAGAGCAAGGGCCAGTTCGTTAGGGTTGGGGTCCCATCCGGAAATTTCTCCGGAAAAGCCATGAGCGCGCAGCGCAAGACCCACCGAGGCTCCAATGAGGCCCGTGCCCAGAATCGCGACGCGCTCGATCCGCACTGCAGTCTGTTCGATTGCCATTAGACGGCCGCCGCGACCTCAGCCGCGACCGGTTCGGCAACGCTGCGTCCCACCGCCGGAGCGATGATGCGGATCTCGTCCATGAGTTTCGAGAACTGCTCCGGGAACAGCGACTGCGCGCCATCGGACACAGCCTTGTCCGGGTTCGGATGGACCTCGATGAGCAGACCGTCCGCGCCCGCCGCCACGCTGGCGCGAGCCATGGGCGACACCATGTCGCGTCGTCCGGTGCCGTGCGAGGGGTCGCCGACGATGGGCAGATGCGAGAGGTGCTTGATGACCGGAATGGCGGAGATGTCCATGGTGTTGCGGGTGTAGGTTTCGTAGGTGCGGATGCCGCGCTCGCAGAGGATCACGTCGTAGTTTCCGCCGGAGAGGATATATTCGGCGGAGAGCAGCAGCTCTTCGATGGTTGCCGCGATGCCGCGCTTCAGCAGCACGGGCTTGCGCACCAGGCCAAGCTCGCGCAGCAGGTTGAAGTTCTGCATATTGCGCGCGCCCACCTGGAAGCAGTCGACGTAGGGCAGCATGAGCTCGATCTGCGAAATTTCCATCACTTCGCTGATGATGAGCAACCCGGTGGCGTCGCCCACCTCGCGCAGCAGCTTGAGCCCTTCGAGACCCATTCCCTGGAAGGAATAGGGCGAGCTACGCGGCTTGAACGCGCCTCCGCGCAAAAATTTTGCGCCTGCGGCCTTGACCTGCGAGGCGGAGGTAAACATCTGGTCGCGGCCCTCGACCGAACACGGGCCAGCCATGACGACGATTTCATTGCCGCCGATCTCGACGCCGTTGGGAAAGCGCACAATGGTGCCTTCCGGGCGAAAGCCGCGCCCGGCGAGTTTATAGGGCGAGGAAATGCGGACGGCTTCGGCAACGCCGGGCAGCCGCTCGAAATCCTTGTGGTCGAACTGCGCGGGGCGGCCGACTCCGGCCAGGATGGTTTGCACCGCGCCGGTGGTGCGGTGAACGTTGAAGCCGATGGCGACCATGCGCTCGACTACGGTCTGAATCTGCTCTTCTGTGGCCTTTTCCTGCATTGCGACAATCATGGTTCTCTCTCTTTTCTTTTCTCGTTATTTCTCTTTACCGTTCGCTCCGGCGGATGCCAGCTCGTCCCGTTGAAGCGCGCGCATCACGTCGATGATGCGTTCGTAGACGTGCGTCAGCTCAATGTCGGGAAGCGGTCCTTTATTGGCTGCGCGCACGTTTTCGAAGATGACGCGCTCGCGGTTCGGTTCGTAAACGGGCAGGTCGGTGGAGCGCTTCAGCTTGCCGATTTCACGCGCCGCCTCGGCGCGCGCGTTTAACAGCGCGATGATCTGCCGGTCGATTTCGTCGATCTTGATTCGCCAATCCGCAATATCCATGGCCTTCTTCCTTTTCGCCCGAAGCGCGTCTCACGCATCGGGAATTTTCTCGTACAAGTCGCGAAATTCAATGGGCCTGCAACGCTGGAGCGTACAGGCCCTGAATAAATCGTGCGATGGAGTTGGGCGCTTCCGCCGGCTCCGATTTTTCAATGATGGACACCAGCGCGCTGCCGATGACAGCCGCGTCGGCGAATTTGCCCACGGCGGCGAAGTGTTCCGCGTTGGATACGCCGAAGCCGACGGCGATGGGCAATTGCGTGTATTGCCGCAGGCGCTTCACGAGAGACTCGGCATCGGAGGCGAGTGACTGCTGGGTGCCGGTGATGCCGACGCGCGAGATGGCGTAGACGAATCCTTTGGAAACGGCGGCGATGCGTTCGAGGCGCTCGTCCGGGCTGGTGGGCGCGGCCAGGAAAATGGGCGCGAGGTTGTGGCGTTCGAGCGCGGCGAGATAGTCGGCAGCCTCTTCGACGATGAGGTCGGTGACGAGCACACCATCCACCCCGGCGGCTTCGGCGGCGGCGCAGAATTTTTCCAATCCGAAACGCAGGATGGGATTGAAGTAGGAGAAGATGACGAGGCCCGCGTCGGGACGCGCCGCGCGCAACTCCTTCGCCAACTCCAGCACGTCCACCAGTCGAGTGCCGCGCGCGACCGCGCGCTCACTTGCGCGCTGAATCACCGGGCCATCGGCCAGCGGATCGCTGAAGGGCACGCCCAGCTCGATCACGTCCGCGCCCGCGTCAATAGCGGCCACGGCGATCTCGCGCGTGGTCTTCAAATCAGGGTCGCCGGCCGTGAGATAGGCGACGAGGCCGGGTTTTCCGTCAAAACGAATCGGCACTGCTCAGGCTCCCTTAAGGTTGAGTTCGCGGGAAAGGATTCCCATATCTTTGTCGCCGCGTCCGGAAATATTCACTAGAA
>JBAUHD010000357.1:0-11193 GCA_049680085.1 Acidobacteriaceae bacterium | reverse complement strand
GCGGCGCGAGCACGTTGAAGAGAGTTTCGCGCAGCCGGTCGCTGGTGGGGCGGGTGTCGCGACCTTTGGGCGCGGCCAGGGATCGCGAGCGAAATTGTCCGGCGATGACCCGCATCCGCTCATCGTATCAAGCCCGCATTCAGCGCGAGCCACTACAATATGTGCAGCACCAAGGCAGGTGAGGGCAGAGTCAATGCGAGCATGGTCATTCCCGCTGGGGCGGTGGTTTGGAGTGGACCTCCGCGTTCATATGTTTTTTCTTCTGCCGCTCGCCTACTGGCTGCTTTCAGCCGGCGCGGGCGTGAGCGAGTGGCGCAGCGTGGCGCTGTGGCTGGTGCTGCTGGCGGCGGTGTTTGTGCGCGAGGTGGCGCGGCTGATTACGGCAACCTGGCATGGGCTGCATATTCGCAGTGTGCTGCTGCTGCCCATTGGCGGGCTGTTCTCCTATGCCGGGCCGGAGAGCGCGGAGCACGCGGTTGAGCCAAAGGTGCAGAGGTCGCTGGCGCTGGCGGGGCCGCTGGCCAGCCTGGGGTTCGCGGGAATTGTGGCGGCATTGATCGCAGGCTCCGCCCCGGCGGTTTCGCTGGTCGCGCGTCCGTTGATTACGCCGGCTCACATCATGCGTTCCATTGTCTGGTTGAGCGCGATTCTGGGTGCGCTGCATTTTGTGCCCGCATATCCGCTGGATGCGGGCCGGGTGCTGCGAGGCAACTTTGCGCGGTCGCGCGGCGCGGCGCAGGCCACCAAATCCGCGTCCGGCATGGGGCAGGCGATTGGCGTGCTGGCCATGATCGCCGGCCTCGCGCTGGTGGCGCTGCCCAACAACGGCGGCGCGGCGGGCGTGGGGCCGTGGCTGATCCTGGGCGGATTTTTCGTCTTCATCGGAGCGCAGCTTGAGGATCAGGGCGTGGTCTTCCAGTCCGTGGTTGAAACCGTGCGGATGAGGGACGTGATGCTGACCGAGTTCTCCACCATGTCGCCCTCCGATACGCTGTCTGACGCGCTCTACAAAGCCATTCACAGCCTGCAGGACGAATTTCCCGTGGTGCGCGGCCCGAATCTGGTGGGCGTGGTTTCGCGCCAGGGAATTTTGCAGGCGCTGCGCAGCGACGGCAACGGATATGTGCAGGGCATTATGTCGCGGTCGTTCCAGGTGGCGGAGCCGGAAGACTCGCTGGGCCTGATGATCCGGCGCATCGCGGGCGGACGCATGTCGCTGGTTCCCATCGCGGAGAGCGGGCGCATTGTGGGCATCGTGACCTGGCAGAACCTCAGCAGCAGCATGGGGCTGCTGGCCGAGCATCGCCGCTATGAGCGCGAAGGCTGACGCCGCGCATGGGGAAGCACGGGAGCATGGATTCAGAGCCGCTGGCGCCGGGGCTTTATCTGGTTGCCACTCCAATTGGAAATCTCGAAGACATTACGCTGCGCGCGCTGCGGGTGCTCAAGTCGGTGGACCGCATTGCCTGCGAAGACACGCGGCAGACGCAAAAGCTGCTGAACCACTTCGGCATTACGACTCCCACGCTGAGCGTGCACGAGCATAATGAGGCGGCGCGAGCGTCGAATCTGATTGCCGACCTTCGCGCCGGAGGGCGCATTGCCGTTGTCTCCGACGCCGGGATGCCGGGGATTTCTGATCCTGGAGTTTTTCTGGTGAAGGCCGCCATTGAGGCGGGAGTGCCGGTGATTCCGGTGCCGGGAGCGAATGCCGCGTTGAGCGCGCTGGCGGCTTCGGGCCTGGAGACGGAGCCGTTTCTCTTCCTGGGGTTTTTGCCGTCGAAAGCGGGGGCGCGGCTGTCCGCGCTGGAGCAGCTTCAAGCGCGGCTCTCTGCGCCTGAGACGTTGATTGTGTATGAGGCTCCGCATCGGATTCTGGAAACACTGGCCGACGTCGAGCGCGTGTGGGGCGCGGAGTGCCGCGTGGTGTTGGCGCGCGAGTTGACCAAACTGCATGAGGAGTTTTTGCGCGGGACCGCGAGCGAGGTCCGGGCCCAGCTTGCCGAGCGGGAGCGCGTCCGCGGCGAAATGGTGCTGCTGGTGGAAGCCCGTCCGCCTGCCGCCGATGGCTCGACTGCGCAGGTGAACCTGCGTGAACGTCTAGACGAGCTTGCGAAGGCCGAGGGACTGAGCGAAATGGAGGCGCTGAAGCGCGTAGCCCGCGAGCGCGGCGTTTCCAAGAGCGAGCTGTACCGGGAACTACAGCGGGGCCGAGGCGGAAAGCGAAACTAGCACATTTCCAGCTTTGCCGTACCCTGATTCAAGTTAGCTCTGCTGTACCCTGATCCAAGTTATTGTCATCCCGACCGAAGTTCGCGTAGCGAACGCAGCGAGGGACCTGTACTTCCTTTAGCGCAAACAGCTTGTCATCCCGACCGAAGTTCGCGTAGCGAACGCAGCGGAGGGACCTGCACTTCATTTGTTGGGTACACCGATACTGGATAGGCTCTAAGGGCGGCGCGCGCACGCGACTCTTGGGATTCCCTGAAGGTCGTTGACGAATTCCAGCTCGCTCCAATCCGCGACCAACTCCGCAATGGCCTGCCGCTGATCGTGCCCGATCTCCATCAGCAGCCAGCCTCGCGGTTCGAGCGCCTGCCAGGCCTGCGGGATGAGGCGGCGATAGACCTCCAGTCCCGAGGGACCGGCGTAGAGCGCGGAGTGCGGCTCGTAGCTGCGGACCTGCTCCTCGAGCACTTCATCGTCGGGAACGTAGGGCGGGTTGGAGACGATGGCGTCGAACGATTCTTCCACCACGGCGTCGAGCAGGTCCGATTCACAGAAACGAATACGGTTTTCTACTTTGTGACGCTCGGCATTGTCGCGGGCGACTTTCAGTGCGAATTGGGACGAATCGAGCGCGGTGATGGCGGCTAGGGGCAGCGCGTAAGCCAAGGCTACGGCGATGGCTCCGCTGCCTGTGCCTACGTCGGCTATGCGAACGGATGCGTTCTTCGCAACGCGCCCCAGAGCGGCTTCCACCAGGTGCTCGGTTTCGGGGCGGGGAATCAGCACATCCGGCGTAACGCGCAGCGCGAGGCCGTAGAATTCCTGCTCGCCGACGATGTACTGGATCGGCTCATGCCGTGCGCGGCGCGTCAGGAATTGTTCGTAGCGGGATTGCTGCTCGGGCGCGACTTCCTCGTCGGCGTGCGTGAGCAGAAAGGCGCGGTCCCGGCCCGTCGCGTGGCGCAGCAGCAGTTCCGCGTCGCGCCGGGCGGTGCTCAGATCCCGCAGCCGCCCGGCCCCGTGGGACAGGGCGGCGTGGAAGGTCATGCCTGGGTTTTTTTCCGTCAAGCGTTCATTGTACAAACGCGCGCGCTTCAGAAGTTGAGCGTCAACCCGGCCGTATAGGCGCGCGGCGGAACAAAATGCGTCCCGCTGAAGGTGGAGAGAAAGTTATACAGCGCCACCTTGTTGGTCAAATTCGTGACGGAGAAGGTCGCGCTGGTTTTGAAGCGATCCGCATGGAAGAGATTATCCCAGCCGCTGGACATGTCGAACAAGTTGCGCGCGGCGATGCGCGGCGGGTTGCGGTCGGGGTCCTGAGTTCCGGGAGCGGGAATTTTGAGCAGCGGTGAAGACAGGCCTCCGGGCGAGCAGCTTGTCAGCGGCTGGCTCAGCGTGGCGCGAACTCCATCGCAGGATAACTGAATCTGCGCCTGCTGATCGGGAGTGAGATACGTGAGGCTGACGGGAGTGGTCGTGTCGGTCGCAAACGGCGCGTTGCCGGCGACGAGGCCGCTGTCGTAGCGCCAGGTGAATCCGTACCACGGGCCATTGGGCCGGGGCTGGTAGTTCAGGTTGGTCGTCTGCTCAAAGTTCTGATCGTGATCGATGCGGAAGGGCGCGTAGGAATCGAGTCCAGTCGGGCTGTTGAAGAGAATGCCGCCCGACTCCGGACCGAAGAAGCGCGAACGCGAGTGCCCCATAACGGAGTATGCCGTCAGGCCGTGATAGAGCGGCATGGTAAGCCGCAGGTCAAAGCCGTCGATTTTGGATTTGCGCCACTGGATGGGAAACGTGAGCGGCGTGTTGAGCAGTACGTCGAAATCGTAGTCGCCTTTGGTTTCTTTCCAGAAGTACTCGCCGTCAACGAGAAGATGTTTGGTGATCGACTGCTCGAAACCGGTGTCGTACTGGTTGCGCGTGCCGGGGTTGAGCGGATGCTCGCCGAAAGCTCCGAGGTTTTGCGCCAGGCCGCCGCCTCCGGTGGCGCTGGAGAGGATGAGATTCTCGTTGTAGGGTGTGGGCATCAGGCGCGAGTAACCGACGCGGAGGACGGTTTTGGTTTTGGCGATGTTGTAGGTGACGCCGGCGCGCGGCTCCAGCATGTATTTGCGGGTGAGGCCGTTGTAGTTGTCGGCGCGCACTCCGATGAGGATCTGCCAGTTTTTGAGGGAAATCTGGTCTTGCGCGTAGATGTCTTCTTCCTTGACATCGGTGTGGCCGTGGAAGTGGAAGAACGAGCCTCCGCGGGTGAGGTCGTAGGGCAGCAGGCCGGGCTGGAAGTTGGGGTTCGGAGCGTATCCGGCGGCGGCGCACTGCGAGGTTTGCGTTACGCCGGGCGCAGCGACGGGATTTCCCGCCGCATCGATGCAAACGGCATTGTAGGTGGGGCTGGTGAGGCCGACCCCGAAGTTTTCGGTGAGAAAGGTGTGGTTGAGGTCCACGCCGAACTTGGCGTTGTGGATGCCGCTGGCGTAAGAGTAATCGACCTTGAGTCCGAGATTGCGAAGGGAGCGGTCCTGGGAGAGCGTGGCCGGAGTGTCACTGAAGATGTCGCGGCTGGGGTAGTAGTGGACGTTGTCCTGGCGGAGGTAGGGGTTCACGTCGAGAACGCCCGTCTGTCCGACGACGCGGGTCCAGAAGGGCGCGACGTTATAAGAGAAGATCTGGGAGCGCTGGTCCTGCCCGGCGGCCTGCTGGTCGTACTGGTTGGGTATCTGAAACCAGGAGCGCGAGGCGGTGAGGTTGAGGTGGTAGGTGTCGATGGAGTTGGGCGTGTAGTCGATACGATCGAAGAGCGACTCGCCGTTGCCGTGGTCGTGGAGGGGGCGGAACTCGGGAGAGTCGAGATAGCGTCCGGAGTTGGAGATGTCTCCGGTGAGGAAATTGCCGAAGTGGTTGTTGCCGATGGAGAGAGAGGCATTGGCGTTCGTGGTCCCGAAGCTGCCGTAGGTGGCCTGGGCGTTGCCGTTGGGCCGGAGGGCGCCGAGGCCGGACTTGGTGGTGGTGCGAGCGACGAGGGAGGCTTTGTCTCCGAATTCGGGGGGGATGACGCCTTCGATCACCTGCAGGGACTGGATGGCGTTGAGGGATATCTGGTTGGAGAAAGTCTTGCTTTGCTGGTCGCTGATGGGCTGGCCGTCGATGGAGTAGGTGGTGTCGGAATGCTCGCCCAGCGGATGGAACATTCCATTGGAGTCGGCGGTGACGCCGGGGCTGGCGAGGGTAATGGCGGAGGCGACTCCTGTGGAACTGCTGATGAGGGGGAGCTTGCTGGTGAGGCCGGTCCCGATGTCGGTCTGGTCGGTGACGGCTTTTTGCAGTTCGTCATTGATGTTGGTGGTCACGGTGACGGTCTGGGTTGCGGTGGCGATTTTAAGGGCAATGGTTTTGTTGATGGCCACAGCGGATTGGACGGCGATGGGCTGGGATGAGATTTGGAAGCCCTTTTGAGCAATGGAGAGGATGTAGTTTCCGAAGGGAAGATTGGAGAACTGGAAATTACCGGAGGCGTTGGCGGGAGTGGTGCGGTCGTATCCGGTGAGAGGGCTGTGGAGGTTGACGGAGGCGCCCGGGATGATGGCTCCAGAAGAGTCGGTGACGGAGCCGGTGACGAGGCCGGAGGTTCCGGCCTGGGCGGACGCAAGATATGGAGCACAGAGAAATGCGGAAAAGAAAGCGAGGACGCCGAAGCGTCGCAATGCATGCATGGCGGAAAACTCCTGATCGGTTGTGCGGGCCTTGGGTCGAAACGAAGCGGGTTAAGCCAAGGCTGGCGGCGCACGATCAGAGAGAGTTGAGATGCGTATTCTTGCGGGGTTTTTGGGAGCGGGCGGAACCACCGGCTCCGGCGCGGCGTGGAGCGTGATGTGGACCGGGATGGCGGCGGCTGGCGCGGCGGTGTGGATCGAAGAGCAGATCTGGCAGTGGCCCGACTCCTGCTCGGCGGCGGTGTGGGAGTGCGCGAGCCGAAGCGTTGCGGCAAACAGCACCATGCACGCGCAAAGAATCGCCAGAGCCGCAACCCCGCGCGAGCGGTGTCGTGCCGCGGGCATCGTTGCCTTGCCCGCTGCGCCGAGTCTTTGCCGTTCTGCCATACTTTCCTTGCTTTGCCGCACCTTATGTTTAGGATAGCAGCGGAGACGCTGGTTCTTCTTCGGCGTCTATGTATATAGAGTATGAGACGCACAATGAGACGATTTTGTATCCGCGCCGCCGCAATTCTTCTGCTGCTGACCCTGCTGCCGCTGGCCCACGCGCAGGCCGGGGGCGACCGCCTGATCATGAAGGACGGCAGCTACCAGATCGTTACGAAATATCAGATCAAGGGCAACCGCGTGCGTTTTTACAGCGTCGAACGCGAGGATTGGGAGGAGGTTCCCAAAAACCTGGTGGACTGGAAAGCCACGGCGCAATGGAACCTGGATCACGGGCCGGAGCAAAAAGGGCCGGTCGTGGTCACAAATCCGAGTGACCCCGGGCAGGTGGAGGCGGCGAAGATCGACGCCGAGGAGCGCGCGGCGCGGCAGGCGGAATTGCAGCGAATGCCGTTCGTGATGCCGGGCCTGCGCCTCCCCGACGAAAGCGGCGTCTGGGTACTCGACACGTTCAACGGCCAGCCGGAGCTGGCGCACATGACGCAGGCCAACGGCGACCTGAACCGCGCCTATGCGCACAGCGTGCTGCCCTATGAGGCCGGTTCCAGCCGCGGCTCGCGCGAGCTGGTTCGGGTCGAAGGCTTTTCCGCCAAAGTCGGGCTGCACGTGAACCAGCCGGTGTTCTACGTGAGCCTTGATCCTCCGAAGCTTCCCAAGGGCGCGGTGCAGCCCGCGTCGCTGAGCGTCCCCATGACGGTGGATACGCACGGAGCCGGCTCGGAGCCCGACGACAAGCGCGCACACAGCTCGCCGAACAGCCGCTATGTGATTCTGGCGCTGACTGTGGGAAAAAATCAGCGGACCGCGGCGGCCGCCGAACTGGACGCGGTTGTGAGCGGCGGCGCACCTCCGGTTGGTTTGACGGAAACAACGAAGCAGGTTCTGCCCGGCGGCTACTGGATGAAGGTGACGCCGAAGTCTCCGCTGCTGATTGGCCAGTACGCGCTGGTCGAGGTTCTGGGGCCGAAGTATCTGAACACGGACGTGTGGGCCTTCGGCGTGAACCCCTCGGCGAACGAGAACACCGATATCGTTACGAAGGTAGACACCAGCGGCCATTAGTTGGCGCTTAGAGATTGGCAGTCAGCCACGCGGAAATTCTCCGAAATTGTTCCAGCCCAAGCCTCGAAGCCGGATTCTACGATATTCTCACCATGCATTAGAAAAGCGTGAGAAGCGGGTCGAGCGGCCGCGTCGCGCCGATTTCACACGCGGGACCAGGCGTCCGGCAAAGCTAGGGAGAATCCATTTGAGGAAGACAGGTTTTTGGTTCGTATGCGTAGCAATTCTCATTTTTTATCCATTGTCACGAGCCGGAGAGACAACGGTTTCCAGTCATGGATGGACAATTACGGCCGATACCGATCGCGCCGAGTTGACCCTTTCCCAGCAAGAACTTGGACCGGTGCTTCAGAATTTACATCTGGAATTGTCGTCCGCCGGCACCGTACTGCGCTCGCGGCAGTGGACCGCCCAGGCCCTCAATGACCACGCGCTTTCCATTCGCACCCAGAACCCTAACGCCACCTGGGTCTTCACGCTTTCGACCAATGAGGTTCGCATTTCGACGACTTCGGACGAAGCTCTGATGGAAGCACAAGCTCCGGCATCGCCCCAACGCATAATCGCCCGTTTGCTGGATCCGGAAGGCACGCCCGTAGACTGGGTTGGCACCGGAGAAGTCGCAGGAGGCTATGGCGGAGCCTACACTCATAACCGGTCTTATCTGCCTCGCCGAAATCCCGAAGTCGCCTACTTCGCGCTTGGCCAAATCTCCGCCGCCGGTCTGCACAGCCTCTTTGACCGCCCCACCGACATTGCAATTAATTTCGCCCAACCCGCTTCTCTCGTGCGCAATGCGCAAGACCAGAACCTGCTGGATGCCCGCATTCCGGTTTCAGGACATACCGCGATCAAGATAATCCCCAACTATTTCACCAAGACCCTTGGCGTGCCGTTCTATGTTCCATTCGACGACACCCACTTCCCCAGCGCGCCCATGGTCTGGTCAAGTTGGACGAGTTACTACGGAGACGTGAAAGAGAGTGATATCGTCTTGAACACCGACTGGATCGCGCAGCACCTGCGCCCATACGGGTTTCAGTACGTGCAACTTGACGATGGGTACGACCGCGGCCCGCAGGGAGAGCACTACTGGATTACTCGCTGGAATCAGAAGACATTTCCTCATGGGCCGAAATGGCTGGCGGACTACATACGCTCCAAGGGCTTGCATCCGGGAATCTGGCTGGTGCCGAATTCACAAGCGGCCTTCGTTACCGAGCACCCGGACTGGTACGTCTACTACAAGAATGGAAAGATGGTCGAGGACTATAGCACCCCGGCGCTGGATTCGACTAACCCGGGCGTGCTGAAGCTTGTGGACCACGAGTTCACCACCCTCAAGGATTGGGGCTATGACTACTACAAGCTGGATGGCGAGTTCGCTATTCCGCAGTATGTTCCGAATGTTGATTTGAGCAAGCTCTACAATGCTTCGATTGATCCTGTCGCCGCTTATCGCAACCGGATGAAAGTGATCCGCAACGCCATCGGACCGGACGGCTTTATCGAAGAGTGCGTTGCTGGAACTCCGCTGAATGCTACCGGATACGTTGACTCATTTTTCAACGGGGATGATCTTTACGACAATTGGCAGGGTATGTATTCCCTCTTCAGCTCCATCAATGCCAACGCCTTTTTCAACCACGTTATTGCCTATAACATGCCCGGCGAGGGAATGGCGCTCGAACCTCAAATGAGTATCGAAGAATGCGCGAAGAAAAGAAACCCAATTGTATTGGAGACTTTGAAGAGTCGCGAACTTCCGCTTACTGGCTGTGGTACAAGTCTTGCCGAGGCTCGCACCGTTGTCAGTTACGTTGCACTTACAGGCGCAGCTTATTCCGTGGGTAGCATCATGCCGGAGTTGCCGGAGCAGCGAATTAACCTTCTTCACAAAACATTGCCTACGATGCCGATCTTTCCGGTTGATCTGTTCAGCCGGGGTACCTCGACGAGCTGGGATAAGTTCAAGCACACCACTGCGGACTCCTACATTCATAACTATCCGGAAATTCTTGACCTCAAGGTGAACTCGGCGGCCGGAGCTTATGATGTGGTTGCCATGACCAATTGGCGCAGTTGGGATAACAAGCGGGAATTATCGTTTCATAACCAATTGGGATTGGACAACAACGCCAAATATGTTGCCTTCGATTTCTGGAATGAAAAATTGTATGGCGTGTTTCAGGGAAATCTGACCGCCGATCTAGCGCCCCATGATACTCGTGTACTTGAGCTTCACCCGCTTACCGGACATCCACAGCTTGTGGGAATTTCCCGGCACATCACCGGCGCTTACTCTGTGTTGAACCTGCATTGGGATTCATCTGCGAATACGCTGGCGGGCAAATCCCAGGGAGTTGCGGGCAAACCCTATACCTTGTACATCTACATGCCAGGCGGTTACAAAGTTTCCGGTTTGACGGCTCAGGCTGCGGATGCTCCGGTCAGCGCAACGCGCGTGGAGCGGGGCAGCCTGCTGGCAATGACGTTTACCGGGCAAGAGAAGCCGGTGCAGTGGAAGGTGACATTCAGCCAGCGCTAGCACAAACACAGAACGCTCTCGTCTGACCTAGCAAAACCAGGATTCGGCTCGCCCTCGCTTTGCACTTTATACTTAAAGGAGGCGGTGTAACCCGTGCCCGGTTTCGGGCGGAAATGAGTTTCTTTGACATCCGAACAGCTCCAGAATGTGCGCGCCGAACGCTGGCGTCAGTCCGCGAATCCGATTCTTACCGCCGAAGACGCTCAGGCGTGGATAGATGGCGTTGGTTTTTGCCTCTTTCTTCCCCGGCGGGCGCAATTGTCGGCTCCCGCGCCTTCGTTTGTGGAAGCGGTCATGGGCGCTTCGGCGGAGGCTCCCGCGCGCGATGCGATTGAGAGCGCTTCCTCGCTGCTGCATCGGCTGGTTGCCGATGCAGCGGTCGCTCCGCTGAATTTATTCGGGCCCGCAACGTTCGTAAATGGAGTCGTGGGCGCATCCGACCAGCCGGATTTTCTGGTGGCCCGCGCGGCCCTGCCCTACGTCTTCAGCCTTATCGGCGGGCGCAACTGGAAGAGTGGGCCGGGAACAAATGTTTCTCCGCTGGTGCTGGAAATCTGGAAGCAGCTTGACGGCGCGGGCGCGCAGACCGCTGCGGAGATTCAATCGGCGCTGGGCCGCGAGCTCACCGAAGCGGCCGTGCTGCGCGGGCTTGTGGAGTTGTGGCACGGGCTGCGGGCGATTCCCGTATCCGACGGCCAGACGACGCGCTGGGAACTGACGCAGGTCCGATTCGCGGCGGAGCTGACCGCTTCGCAGAAAGTGGCGCAGCCCACCGCGCTCTCGGCGCTGGTGTCGCTCTACCTGGAGTCGGCGGTGGCCGCCTCCAGCGAGGAGATTGAGACGTTTCTGTCGCCGCTCACGTCGCGCTCGCGCGTCCGGGAGGTGGTCAACGGGCTTTCGGCGACGCGGCAGCTTGGGCTGGTTTCTATCGGCGCACAGCCGTTGATGCACGTTGCCGGATCGCTGCCGGAGTTCGAAGAGGACGAGCCGGCAAAGGCGGAGCCTCGGCCCTCATTCGAACGGCGCACTCCCTTTCAGAAGCGGGACAGCAGCTTCGAGCATGGCCCGCGTCCGCACGATCGTGGAGAACGTGGCCGCGGTGGTCCGCGTCCCGGACGCCGCGAGAGCACCGGGATTGGCCGCCCCGCGGCGGGCCGGTTTGCCGCTCGCGGCGAGAGCCCGTCCGGAGCGAAGGGG
>JBAUHD010000356.1:0-5130 GCA_049680085.1 Acidobacteriaceae bacterium | reverse complement strand
ATCCTGCTGATCGCGGTCGCGAAGCTGAATCCATTCATCACGCTGCTGGTGGTCTCGCTGGCGCTGGCCATCGTTGCCGGAATGCCGGCGGACGCGATTATCCATTCGTTTGAAGCGGGACTGGGCGGCACGCTGGGGCACATCGCGGTTGTTGTCGCCCTGGGCACCATGCTGGGCAAAATGATGGCGGAGTCGGGCGGGGCGGATCAGATCGCCTTCACGCTGATTCGGCTCTTCGGCGAGAAATATATTCACTGGGCGATGGTTGTCATCGGCCTCATCGTCGGGCTGCCCGCGTTTTTTGAAGTCGGCTTCGTGCTGCTCATTCCCATTGCGTTCACGGTCGCGCGCCGCACCCGCACGTCGCTGGTGCTAGTAGGCCTGCCCATGGTAGCCGGACTTTCCGTGGTCCACGGACTGGTGCCGCCGCATCCGGCCGCCATGCTCGCCGTCACCATCTTTCATGCCGATGTGGGCCGCACCATCTTTTACGCGCTGATGATCGGCATCCCCACCGCCGCCATCGCCGGGCCCATCTACGCCAAGCTGATCGCTCCGCACATCCAGCTTCCAGAAGAAAACCCAATGGCCGAGCAGTTCGCCGACCACGATCCTGAACACGCCGTGGGCCGCGCGCTGCCCAGCTTCAGCATTACTCTCTTGTGCATTCTGCTGCCGGTGCTGCTGATGCTGGTCGGAAGCTGGGCTAGCGCCCGGCGCGGCGGAGCAACCATCGAGACTCTGCGTTTTGTCGGCAATGACGACATCGCGCTGATGATCGGCGCGTTGTTCAGCTTCTATGCGCTCGGCCACAGGCGCGGGTTTTCCCGGCATACCATTCTCCGTTTCTCAAACGAATGCCTGGCACCGACGGCGATGGTTACGCTGCTGGTCGGCGCGGGCGGGGGCTTCGGACGCATCCTGCAGGATAGCGGCGTTGCGCACGCGGTTATCACGCTGGCGCTGCATAGCCATATCCCGCTGCTGTTCCTTGCATGGCTGCTGGCCGCGCTCATGCGCCTGGCCACTGGCTCTGCCACGGTCGCCATGACTACTGCCGCCGGGATCGTCGCACCCATCGCGCTTCACAGCCCGAATGTCCAGCCGGAGCTGCTGGCCATTGCCACCGGCGCCGGCTCGCTGATCTTCTCGCACGTGAACGATGGCGGCTTCTGGCTGGTGAAGGAGTACTTCAACATGAGCGTGATGGACACGATCAAGACCTGGTCCGTCTGCGAAACCATTATTTCGGTCGTCGCTTTCCTGCTTACCCTTGCCGTATCTTATGTGCACTGACGCCGCGGAAATGTGGGACAATCGCAGCAAGTAGAAAAGATTATGGTTGAGCGTCCTCTCCCCATACCTGCTTCGACGGACCCCGGTCTCCGCGACCTGCTGGTCTTTCATAACGTGGCCCGCGCTCTTACCTCGTCGCTCGACCGCGACGCCATTCTGCGCGCCATCATGCAGCAGATGGAGCAGTTCTTCAAACCGGAAACCTGGTCTTTGCTGTTGATGGACGAGGTGCGGCGCGACCTCTACTACGCCGTCGCCCTTGGCCATACGGAGGAAGAACTCCGCGATATGCGCGTGCCTTGGGGCCACGGCCTCGCAGGATGGGTGGCTGAGCACGGCGAAAGCCTCATCGTTCCAGAGGTCAGCGAAGATCCCCGGTTCGATGCGCGCTTTGCGGCAGCCGGAAAGACCGCGACCGCCTTCCACGTGCGCTCCGCCATTTGCATGCCGCTGCGCTCGCACCAGCGCACGCTGGGGGTTATCCAGCTCTTCAATTGCCGTCTTGACACGCTCACCGACTACACCATCTCTTTCCTGCATGTGCTTTGCGACTACGCCGCCATTGCCATCGACAACGCGCGCCATATGGAGCGCATTCAGGAACTCAGCATCACGGACGATTGCACGGGAGTCTATAACGTGCGGCACCTTTATCATGTGCTGGAAGGCATCGTCGAAGCACCGGAGGGCGCAAGCCGGGACACCTCGCCATTCAGTTTGATCTTCATTGACCTGGATCACTTCAAGCAGGTCAACGACCGGCACGGGCACCTGGTGGGCAGCCATCTTCTCAAAGAAGTGGGAGAGACTCTGCGCGCCAGCCTGCGCAAACAGGATATGGTGTTCCGCTATGGGGGCGACGAGTTTGTGGCCATGCTGCCCCGGGCCGACAAGCGCGGGGCGCAATACGTGGCTGAGCGCCTGATCAAAGGCCTGCGCGAGCGGAAGTTTGGGAACGTGCTCGCGCTCGAAGTTCGCGCCAGCTTTGGTGTGGCCACGTGGCCCGAAGACGGGCGCACCATCCACCAGATCATCCGCTCGGCCGACGCCATGATGTATCTGGTGAAGAGCGCGACGCGAGACAACATCGCGATTGCGGGCAAAGGGCTTATCCAGCCTGAGCGCTGACCGGTACTTATTTTTTGCTTGCCCGGACGGCCAGTCCTAGATCCGATTGAACGCCTTCTGAATATCTTTCCAGCTATAGCGCAGAGCAATGGGCCGTCCGTGCGGACAGCTTGTGGGATGCTCGGTTTTGGCAAGCTCGGCGAGGAGCCACTCCATGCGCGTGGCATCCAGCGGCATGTTGACCTTGATGGCCGAGTGGCAGGCGAGCGAAGCGGCGATGCGCGTGCGGAGCTTTTCCAGGTTCTCGGATTGCGCGGGATCGCCCGCCTGCTCCAGAACCTCCATCAGCATTCGCTCCATCCGCGCGGGTTCCAGCCCCATCGGCGCGGCCTTGACAGCGATGGTGTGAGGGCCAAACGGCTCGACTTCAAAGCCGTTGCGTTCCAGTTCCCCGGCGATCTCTGAAAAGAGGATCATCTGCTGCGGAAGGAGATTGATCAGCAGCGGCATGAGCAATCGCTGGCGCTCGACGCGCTCGACTTCGCGGTCGCGCAGAATTTTTTCAAACAACACGCGCTCGTGCGCCACGTGCTGATCCACAATCCACAGCCCCTCGTCGTTGACGGCGAGAATAAAAGATTCGCGAAGCTGGCCCATGGGCTTGAGCGATGCCAGCGAATTGAGACTGGCAGGGGCCTGGCCGCCCTCCGGCATCCGCGTCGCCGCCATCGCGGATTCCGCCGCAAAGGGCAGCTTCACCTCTTCGGCCGGCAATTCCGGCTCGGTCAGCGCGAATACGGGGGGGTCGGTGACGGAGAAGGACGCGGCATCTTCCGCGCGCACCGCCGCGTCGGAATCGGGTGGCGGGTCGGCAGCCGGCATCGGTGAAACGTCCGGCATGAGCGCGGGCGTGGCATTCGGCGCAGCCGTCAGGGCGGAGAGGAACTCCGCCGCGGGACGAGCCTTCACCAGAGTATTGCGAATGCTGTCGCGCACGAAGTCGTGAATGTGGCTTTGCTGGCGAAAACGCACCTCGGTCTTGGCCGGATGCACATTCACGTCCACCTCGTGCGGCGGCATTTCCAGGAACAGCAGCACCACGGGAAATGAAGTGGGCGGAATCACATTGCGGTAGGCCTCGCTGACCGCGTGCAGAATCAGCCGGTCGCGGATGAGACGGTGGTTGACGAAAACATAGATTGAATTGCGGTTGAGCTTTTGCAGCTCAGGTTTGGAAACAAACCCGGTGACGCGCAGAAATCCTGGATCGGGCGGCGCATAATCTTCGTCGCGCTTCCACGGCGGAGGCTCCGGCAATCCGGCGCGGTCAAAGGGCCGCTCCGCCGTCGCGGGAATCAACTGGTCGAGCGTATCGCGCCCGAAGATTTGAAAGATGCGCTCAGCGGGCTTGCTCACGGGCGGAGCGAGCAGCAGCGCGTGGGTGGCCGAGTGCAGCTCGAAGTGCTTATCCGAGTGGGCCAGCGCGTAATGCGTAACCAGAGCGGTGACGTGCGAGAGCTCAGTGGATTCGGCGCGCATGAATTTGCGCCTTGCCGGGGTGTTGAAGAAGAGATCGCGCACGGCGATGGTGGTTCCCGCCGGCAGGCCCGCATCTTCGACGCGCAGAATCTTTCCTCCCACAATTTCCATAGAAGTGCCGCTTCCCTCGCCAGCCGCTCTCGTCTCCATGTGCACGCGCGCAATGGAAGCTATGGAAGGCAGGGCCTCGCCGCGGAAACCCAGAGTGGAGATGGAAAGCAGATCATCGCTCGACCGTATCTTCGACGTGGCGTGACGCTCAAAAGCCAGCAGTGCGTCGTCGCGCACCATGCCGATTCCATTGTCGGAGATGCGGATGAGCTTGCGTCCGCCCGCCTCGACCTCGACAATGATGCGCGTGGCGCCGGCATCAAGCGAGTTTTCCAGCAGTTCCTTCACGACCGAGGCGGGACGGTCCACCACCTCGCCAGCGGCGATCTGGTTGGCGACCTGGTCGGTAAGGATGCGGATGCGGCCCATTCGCCTATTGTCCTAGGGACTGGCCGTCCCGGCAATGGCTTCCCACCCCGGCACGCGGAAATCGCGCGTGCTGGGGACCCCGGTCGCGTGGCCACTCCCGTTGGTCGTGGGTTGGCGCGAGTCACAAAAAAGTGAACGCCCCATACTGAAACAGGATGGGGCATTCACGTTCCGATGAAACCGTGTCTAGCGGGTCAAGGCCTCTTCCGTCACACCATCGTTGGGCGCACTCTTCAGGCTGTCGCCCAGAACATGCAAACGCAGGAAGTTTGTCGATCCGGATTTGGTGCGGGTTCCCGCGACAATGCCGATGATGTCCTGGGGCGCGGCGTGTCCGGCCTCCTCCAGCAAAGTCTCGGCCAAATCGACCATCTGCTCGGTGGTGAGGGCCTTGGGACATCGAATCGGATGCACGCCCCAAAGCAGGCACATCCGGTTAATGACCACGTCGACGCTGGACAGGGCGTAGATGGGCGATAGGGGGCGGTATTTCGAGAGCAAGCGCGCCGTGGTGCCGGTTTCCGTAAACACGGCGATGGCCTTGACGTCGAGGTCCTGCGCGGCATGGGCCATGGATTCGCAGATGGTCTCGGCGACGGTCAGCCGCTCATGGCTGGGATGTCCGTTGCCGGCCACGCAGTTTTCGCGGATCTGATACTCGGACTCGGTTACGATGCGGGCCATCATCTTTACCGCTTCGACCGGATACTTGCCCGCCGCGCTCTCGGCGGAGAGCATCACGGCGTC
>JBAUHD010000355.1:0-2056 GCA_049680085.1 Acidobacteriaceae bacterium | reverse complement strand
GTGGCGAAGGTCTCGAAAGGCAAGGCGGCGGTTGTGGTGGTGGGGTGGTGGGTAGTCTTTGTGCTGATTGCGACCGCGATTGCGGCGGTGCAGGGGTAGACGCAGGGCTCAGGGATTAGGGATTAGGGCTCAGGAAAATGCCGATCAGCGTTCTTCCGCTTCAAAAGGGGATTCGGGCGGAGAGTATCAGGTTGTGGTTGTAGGCGTGATAGGCGGAGGCGGCGATTTGCATGCCGGCTCCGAGGGTCAGGCCGAGGCGGTGGTGGAGCTTCCAGTGTCCGACGAGGCCCGGCGTGAGGAAGGTCTGGACTTTGCCGTCGTGAGGGCCGCCTTCATAAAACGTTGAGTTGATTTCGAGTTCGGGAAAAAAGTGGGGGCCGGTTCGGGCCTGGAAAGCGGTGTTCCAGGCGACGGGGCGGCCCAGCTTGTCCGCATTGGCGACAGGGAGGGTGACGCCGGCGGTGGACTGCGCGTCGAAGTGTCCGAAGCCTTTACCCACGGCGAGCGTGGGGCTGACGGAGGCTTCTGTGCTTCCGTTGGAGTAGCTGCCGGTGGGAATGGTTCCTCCGAAGAAGGCCGTGACGATGGCGTTGCCGTGCTGCTCGTTGCGGGCGTAGATGCGGTACTTCATCATCAGCGCGGTGTCGCCGAAGCCGTCTTTTTCGGCGGAGTTGTGCCGGGTATAGGGCGGGATGTTGAAGAGCACCTCGACGCGGCGGGCGGGGATGAGTTCGAGTCCTTTGCCGCCGCCGTAGATCCAGGTGGTGGTGTGGGCGGAGGTGAACTGGCGGTCGAAGTCGGCACGGAACTCCTGCTCAAGGCGCGGTGTGGTGGTGGCGAGCGGCGTGACCCAGTGCGGCTGCGCGCTTTGCGTAGCGGTGGCGCGGGCTTGCCATTTCTGGAGAAAGCTTTGCTGGGCGAGGGCGGGAGATGCGGCGAGGGCGAGGGCGGCGACGAGGAGCAAGAATTTTGGGGCGAGTGGGCGCATGGGGTTCCCTTTAGAAGAACTCACCACGGAGAGCACAGAGAACACGGAGAAAAGCCAACATGAATTCTCCGTGTTCTCTGTACTCTCTGTGGTGAACCTATGACTTGAATTGATTCGATTCGTTATTTCAATATGGATTTTAGCATCAGGGACGGAATTCGCACGCCCATGAAATGGTGGGGCCGGAGCGCCTGTTCATCGCGGGTCGCTCATTGGGATGAAGATCCGAGGCGACTGAGGCGAACAGCAGGTTCCTCCACTTCGCTTCGCTTCGGTCGGAATGACAAGCATTTTGAGAAATTGCGAAAACAGTGCGCGGCGCGCTGGCGGTAGTGGTAGGATTTGTGCGAACACCGAGGGCGCGGGCGATGGACAGGATTCTGCGAAGTTGGGACCTGTTGCAGCAAAGCTTTTTCGTGTTGATGTCGGATGTGGAGATGTTGTGGCTGCCGGTGTATTCGGCGCTGGCCAGCGGGGCGGCTTCGCTGCTGCTTTTGAGCGCGGGCGCGCTTATGTTTTATCAGCAACTGGTGATTCCGACGTTTGGCGCGCCGCGTCTGCGCGCGGTGAAGGCGCTGACTCCGGGCATGTGGGCGTGGGTGTTTGTTTTCTACGTGGTCAACTTTTTTATTGTGGTGTTCTTCAATGTCGCGCTGGTGAGCGTGGCGGGCGACCGGCTGGCGGGCGGGCGCGCGACCGTGAATGACGGGCTGAGCGTGGCTTGGCGGCGCAAGGGAAGGATTTTGCAGTGGGCGGTGCTGGCGGCGACGGTTGGCATTGTGCTGCGGATGTTGGAGAGAAGCCTGAAGGGGCTGGCTCGGCTGACGTCGGGATTGATTGGCGTGGCATGGACGCTGGCCTGCTACTTTGTGGTTCCGGTGCTGGCGGCGGAGGATGTGGGTCCGGTGGAGGCCCTGGAGCGGTCGGCTGACCTGTTTCGGGAGGCTTGGGGCGAGCAGCTTACGGGAGGGTTCAGCTTCGGAGTGATCTTCGCGCTTCTGGGACTGCCAGGGTTTCTCTTTCTTTTTTTGGGGTGGAAGAACGGGCAGCAGGCGAGGCTGGTGGGGA
>JBAUHD010000354.1:0-1982 GCA_049680085.1 Acidobacteriaceae bacterium | reverse complement strand
AAGCGCGCTGATGCCGGCCTGGGTCAGGATCTCGAACTTCGAGAGGTTGGAGGTCGTGGCCGCATAGTCCGTCGCCATCACGGAATTCGACGCCGACACAACGTTTACCTGCTCCGTGCTCGCCACGTTGCTGACCGCGTTCAGCGTGTTGATCTGAGCGCCGGTGTAGCCGCGCTCTGCCGCCACCGCCTGCACCGCCTTGTACACATCGTTCAACGCCGTCTGCGCGGCCGTGCTGGTGCTCAGGTTGTCGGCGCCCAGGTTCACGGAATTGGCCGCGACCGGTGCGTACACCAGGGTCGAAGTCGCCGTCCCCGCGCCTGACGTGTAAGTCAGCCCCGCGGAACCGGTCGAGTCGCCCACCGATGCGCTGGAAAGCGCGGCAAGCGTAATGGTGTCGCTGAAGCCGCCTCCCGCCGTTCCGTCGCCGGTGAAGATGGCAAAGCCAGCGGCAGCCCCGAACACCTGCTGGCCGTTGTAAGTCGTGGTCGCGCCGATGTTGCTGACTTCGTCCAGGATCGACTGGAATTCCGAGTTCGCCGCGCCATCCTGAGTGGCGTTCAGCGTGCCGTTCGAGGCTTCGGTCGCCAGTGTCACGGCCCGGTTCAGCAGGTTCGTCACCTGCGACAGAGCGCCGTCCGCCACCTGCAGAAGCCCCACGCCTTCGCTGGCGTTAGCCGAGGACTGAGTGAGGGCAGCCGAGTTCGCGTTCAGGCCGTTCGCAAGCGAAAGGCCGGCGGCATCGTCGGCGCCGGAGTTGATGCGCGAACCAGAGGAGAGCTGCGTCAGCGTGTTCTGCAGGTTGCTCTGCGTCTGGTTCAGGTTGTTTTCCGCGTAAAGGGCGGAGATGTTGTTGAGGACACCCAGAGACATATAATTTGCTCCTATTGGTCGATTGATTTCCGCCCGGGGCGCCGTACCGGATCAAAAGCGCGTCGCTCTCGTCCGGGTCACCTTGCGGGTAGAACCGCGTAACACACTGCCTTCATCGGCGTGGGAATGGAGCGCTTTATGGGAGTTGGCTAATTTGGCATCCGGCGTGCGCGGGCACCAATCACAGCTTTCAAACATATGGGATAAAAGGCTGCAACCGCGACCAGCGGGGAGCGGTCACGGTCATCGGATTCAGGGTTGCGGCGAAGCCGCGCCCGCCCGTGCGGTCAGCACCCGGAAGGGCTAGTCCCAGCCGTAGTTCATGCGTTCCTTCAACAGGCAGCGGTTCATCACCACTTTCACACCGGCGGCCTCGGCCGTTGCCACCGCGGTGGGATCGATGACCCCTTCCTGCAGCCAGAGGTAAGGTATCTTCAGACGCACTACATCCTCGACAATCGCCCCAACATATTTCGGCGCGCGAAACACATTGACCAGCCGAATCGATTCCACCGCTGCGCAGGCCGCATCCAGACTGGGATAAGCTTTTTCGCCAAGCGCACTTTCGATCCATGGATTGACAGGAACAATCCGGTAGCCCCGCGACTGCACAAAACGCGAGACCCCAAACGAAGCCCGGCCCTCCTTATCCGTCAATCCAACCACCGCGATGGTTTTGCAGTTGGCGAGAATTTCCCGGATAAGGGATGGCTCGTTCATGCCAGATCGTCCTCCGCCTCAACCACGGCCGGTACGCCGCCGTTGCGGCGCATCCTGAGGTATCCGCGAATGAAGGGGTCCAGGTAGCCGTCCAGAACCCGGTCCACATCGCCGACTTCCACCTTCGTGCGATGGTCCTTCGCGATTCGGTAAGGCTGCAATACGTAGGAGCGGACTTGCGAGCCGAAGTTGATGTCCAGCTTCGTATCCTCGATCTTCCTGGTGGCTTCCCGCTTCTTCGCCAACTCGTATTCATAGAGACGCGAGCGAAGCATCTTCATCGCCCGGTCGCGGTTCTTGTGCTGCGAGCGCTCGTTCTGGCAGGACACCACGATTCCGGTTGGAAGATGGGTCATGCGGACGGCGGAGTCGGTCGTGTTCACATGCTG
>JBAUHD010000353.1:0-3466 GCA_049680085.1 Acidobacteriaceae bacterium | reverse complement strand
CGCCGCGCCTTCACTGGCTGAGGTGAGCGATGCGGTTCGCGCAATCCGTCGCGACAAAGGAATGTACATCGTCGCGGGCGATCCGGACTGCCGGAGCGCGGGCAGCTTTTTCAAAAACCCGATTGTTCCGGCGGAGCATTACGCGCGCATTGCCGCGCAGGAGGCGGTCGAGGTTCCGCAGTACCCGGCGGGCGATGACGCGGTGAAGATTCCGGCGGCGTGGCTGCTGGAGCGCGCTGGCTTTCACAAAGGTTATGCCATGGGAGAGGCGGGCATCTCGACGCGGCATACGCTCGCGCTTGTAAATCGAGGCTCGGCGAAGGCCGCCGATATTTTTGCGCTGCGCGACCGGATCATCGCGGAAGTCGAGGCGCGATTCGGAATCCGCCTGCAACCGGAGCCGGTCCTGCTCGGCTGATCCGCTGCGACTCGGACAATCACTCAGGCGGTCGATTGCCCGGAACCGAAGCGTTCCCGCTCCCGCTCAAGATATTCCGGAACGCGCCCCGAGTTCGCGTCCAGCCGCGGATCGGCGATCAGTTCTCCGGCCCGCATGGCAAGCGGCAGCACACCGGCCCATACGTCGAGCGCGTAATCCTCTTCCTCGTCGAGGGGAGGCCCGGTACGGAGCTTCGCGGAAGCTTCGTCAATGGGGAGCGACAGCACGGCGGTGGCTTTCAACTCCTGCGCGGAGGGCTTGCGAACGTGGTCCCAGCGTCCGCGCACGATCTGTTCGGAGATGACGCGCAGCGCCTCGGCTTTTGCCGCATCGCCTTCGACCGGAGCGGCTTTGCCCAGAATCACCACCGAGCGGTAGTTCATGGAGTGATGAAACGCGGAGCGCGCCAGCACGATTCCGTCGAGCAGCGTCACGGTCACGCACACGTCTACGCCGCCGGCCAGCGTGCGCAGCATGCGGCTGGCCGAGGAGCCGTGCAAGTACAGCGTGTCTCCGGCGCGCCCGTAGCCGGTCGGAATTACATACGGCTGGCCCTCCACCACGAATCCGGTGTGGCAGATGAACGTGGCGTCGAGAATGCCGTAAATCGTCTTCCGCGAGTAGTCGCCGCGCTTGGGCAGCCGGTTGATGCGGGTGCGCGGAGTGGGTGCGTCGAATGCCATAAACGCCGGGTCCCTTCCTGACCAAGGATTCTAGCCCAAATGCAAAACGCGCAGCCCGCGGGCCGCGCGTTGCAGAGCTATAGTCAGGCTACCGGCCGAAGTGCACGGCGTTCTTCGCCGTGTAATCGGCCCATTTTTCCGGAAGATCGTCAGCGGCAAAGATGGCGGAAACGGGGCAGACGGGAACGCAGGCGCCACAATCGATGCACTCGACCGGATCGATGAATAGCTGGTCGCTGCCCTCGAAATCGGACTCGTCCTTCTTGGGGTGAATGCAGTCCACCGGGCAGGCATCGACGCAAGCGGAGTCTTTGGTGCCGATACAGGGTTCAGCGATTACGTATGCCATGGCAAATCCTCTTTGGGGTTTGGTTGGTTTTAGACAACACAATTGTACCGCGAGGCGCGCATCCGGCAAACAGCCTTCAAAAGCGGGTAGTTGGTCAGTTTGGGAGAGAGACGTCGCTCAGGGGCTGAAGCCCCCAACGTTTTCAGGCATTTTCGGCACGGCTGGAGCCGTGCCCTGACACAGGGAATCCAAACTGACCCACTACCCAAAAGGGGTGTCGCATCTGGCGAAATTCCCACGGGAGGACTGGACAGAAACGCCGGAGACAACGTTTACTCATAAAGATTGATTCTGAGGAGTTTTCATGCGCTTCTATTTTGGCAAAGCCTTCGCTCTTACCGCTGCCATGGGTCTGGCGCTTACCGCCGCCGCGCAGTCGGCCCCGTCCGTCACGCTCGATATTCACGTCAACCAGATCAAGGCCCACGCCAGCCCCATGCTTCACGGCCTGATGACCGAGGAGATTAATTACGCCCTCGACGGCGGCCTTTACGGCGAGTTGATCCGCAACCGCGAGTTCTATGCGCACGACTCCTGGCAGACGGCGATTGAGTCCTGGTGGCCTGTCGATCATGGCGGGGCGCTGTCCTCCTTTGCCGCCGATAAAACCACCGGCCCCAGCACGGCCATTTCCTACAGCCTCAAGCTCACGGTCGATCACGCCGGCGGCGCGGCGCGAGCCGGCATCGCGAATGAGGGCTACTGGGGCATTCCCGTGCGGCCCTCGACAACCTATAAGGGATCGTTCTACGCGAAGGCCGCGGCGGAGAGCGGGCCCATCCACATTGCGCTGGTGAACGACGACACCGGCGTCGAGGCCGCGCACGCCGACGTTCCCGCGCTGGCCAGCGACTGGAAGCAGTACCACTACACCCTGACCACCGCCGGTTCCGTGCAGCCCTCCTCGCTCTACCGGCTTGAAGTGACCGCGAGCCGGCCTGGAACCTTCTGGTTCAGCATGGTCTCGCTCTTTCCGCCGACCTACCATAATCGGCCCGACGGCAACCGCATCGACCTGATGGAAAAGCAGGCCGCCATGCACCCCACGTTCCTGCGCTTTCCCGGCGGCAACTATCTGGAAGGCAACACCATCAAGGAACGCTTCCAATGGAAGAACACCCTCGGCCCCGACGTTGACCGTCCCACGCACCTGAGTCCGTGGGGCTATCGCTCTTCCGACGGCATGGGCCTGCTTGAGTATCTCTACTGGTGCGAGGACCTCGACATGCAGCCGGTGCTTGCGGTCTACGCGGGCTACTCGCTGAAAGGCGAGCACGTGGCGCCCGGTCCGGACCTCATGCCCTACATCAACAATGCGCTGGACGAGATTGAATACGTCACCGGAGACACCTCCACCAAGTGGGGCGCCGAGCGCGCGAAGGACGGCCATGCGAAGCCCTTCGATTTGAAATATGTCGAGATCGGCAACGAGGATTGGTTCGACAAGTCAGGCAGCTACGACGGGCGCTTCGCACAATTCTACAAAGCCATTAAGGCGAAGTATCCCAACCTTCAACTCATCGCCACCACGCCCGTCACCAGCGTGAAGCCCGACGTGCTCGACGAGCACTATTACAAATCCGCCGAGGAGTTCTACAACGACGTGCACCACTACGACAAGACCGACCGTAATGGGCCGAAAATTTTCGTAGGCGAGTGGGCAACGATGGAAGGCAATCCAACGCCCGACTTTGGAGCGGCGCTCGGCGACGCCGCCTGGATGACCGGCATGGAGCGCAACAGCGACATCATAATCATGTCCAGCTACGCGCCGCTGTTCGTCAACGTCAGCCCCGGAGCCATGCAGTGGCACCCGGACCTGATCGGCTACAACGCGATGGAGAGCTACGGGTCGCCCAGCTACTATGCGCAGGTGATGTTCGGCGACTATCACGGCGACGAAATTCCGCAGACCGACCAGACCGGCAACGCCTACAGATTTTTCCATTCGGTGACACGCGATTCGAAGAACGGCGAGGTGTACATCAAGCTGGT
>JBAUHD010000352.1:0-2548 GCA_049680085.1 Acidobacteriaceae bacterium | reverse complement strand
GGATCCTGCTGCGACAGCAGTCCCGGATTCCCGCCGGCGACCGCCAGCCGCGCCGCCCCGCTCTTGTACGCGGCGGCCATTCCGTCATAGAGCCAGCCGGCGGCGCGGTCAAAGCCCTCATTCTCGCCGTACTGGTAGCGCAGCAGCGTCGATTCCTCGTCGGTCAGCAGAGTCGTGACCAGCGTCGCGCCATTGCGGTAAGCGTGCTCGGTGATGCGGCGCACCAGCGGCAGCGTGTCCAGCGTGGCGGTCATCACCAGTTCCTGCCCGCGCTTCAGGCCCAGGCCCACGCGAATGGCGACGTCAGCCAGGCGGTCAAGTTTCTGTTCATGTGTAAGAGAGGCGGTTTCGACGGCGGCAGCGGTAGACATGACTCTAGTTTATGCCCCTCCGCGCGAAATCCCGGAACGCCGCACCCAGTGCCCGCCTTGTTTTTCCAGATACACCCACTGTCCGGCGGCGCACAGGTTGGCGCACCAGTTGTTCATGAACACCAGCGCGGCCGTCCGCGCATCGTTGTAATACACCGCGCTGAAAAACGTCACGCCCGGATAGCCTGCATAGCGCGCCTTCAGGTCGGACGTGGCCGTGGTCGACGAGCGCGCCTCGCGCAACTCGCTCACCTGCTCTTCATTCAACAGTGAGAAGGCGTGGCTCAGGTGAAAATGAGTCGTCTCCAGCCGGAAGCGCTCGTACTTGCGCGACTCGTAATCCTGGAGCGCTTCCTCGAATCCCCCGGGATTGTCGGGCGGCGGCGTGAGCTGCCCGTCAGGAGGAATCGCGGGGTTCATGTCCGTGATGTTGACAGTTTCCTTGGCAATCGCCCAACGCACCGTCTGCGACGGAGACATACTGCTGAACGGCTGTCCCGGCATCAGCAGCGAATAGATGGAATAGGAGTCAGTCGCACGCTCTGTGGGGATCGCCGGAAGGCTGCTTTGTGCTGCCGCGGACAATGCAAAAATTACCACAGCGATGAACGGCAGTTTCCGCACCATCGGGATTTCCCCCTTCAGGAATCAGACGCCGGATTGGGCCCCACTGCTCAGTGCCCGCCCGCGTCTCCGGCCTGCGCCCACGGAGCGCGTCCCCAGGCTGGCCCGTCCTTGTCGCGGCCCTTCAGCCGGTCGTACATATACTCGTCGCTTACGGTTCCCAGGGCTTCGTTGTAGAGATCGATGCCGCCGGTCACTTCGTTGAGTTCTTCGGTAAAGCGGTGCTCGGCCTTCAGGCGCTCCGCCGTAGCGGCCATTTCCAGCTTGCTGGTTTTAAAGAACTTCTGAAATCCGCGGTCCAGCAGAACGGCGATTTCGCCCCCCATCAGAATTCCCGGCTTGTGGGCCAGCACAACCCCGCCCTTCGCGTCGCGTTCCAGCTCGGCGGCGCAGTCGTATTTTGAGACACGCACGCGATTTGCGGGAGCCTGATTTGCGACCTGGGCCACCTCTCGCACATCAAATTGGAGACTGCGAAGCTGGCTAACAGCTTCCTCGAAACTAAGCGGCTTGATCTTCTTGGGCATAAAGGCAATTCGTCCGGAAAAATTGTGAGGTTGAGGTGTAAATCGCTACACTAAGACTAGCGCTCTCATTCCTCTTTCACTGTCGCATAACGGAGAGCGCGCTGCAACGCCGGGAAAGGAGAGCATGGCTACTGTAACCAACTCGCTCGGAACCGCCATTCTGGACCGCATCGGCAACACGCCGCTCATCCGGTTGGAGCGCCTCACCGCGCATCTGCCCGGAATCCAGCTCCTCGGCAAGGCCGAGTGGGTCAACCCTGGCGGCTCCGTCAAGGACCGCGCCGCCTCCGGAATCGTGGCCGACGCGCAGAAGCGCGGCCTGCTCAAGCCCGGCAAGCATCTGCTGGACGCCACCAGCGGCAACACCGGCATCGCCTACGCCATGCTCGGCGCGGCCATGGGCTTTCCCGTCTCGCTCTGCCTACCGTCCAATGTGTCGATGGAGCGCAAGCGCATTCTGGCCGCCTACGGCGCGAACCTGATCTGGACCGACCCCGCCGACGGCACGGACGGGTCGATTCGCAAGGCACGCGCGCTGGCCGCAGAGCAGCCGGAAAAATACTTCTACGCCGACCAGTACAGCAACAACGCCAACTGGCGCGCGCATTATCTGACCACGGCCAACGAAATCTGGCGGCAGACGGATGGGCAGGTCACGCACTTTCTGGCCGGACTGGGGACCAGCGGCACGTTTGTGGGCACTTCCCGGCGGCTGAAGGAGTTGAATCCGGCGATTCAATGCGTGTCGATGCAGCCGGACGCGCCCTTCAACGGGCTTGAGGGTCTCAAGCACATGGCGACGGCCATTATCCCGCCCATCTATGATTCCTCGCTCGCAAACCGTAATATAGAGATGGAGACCGAAGCTGCCTACGCCATGGCCAAGCGGCTGGGCCGGGTGGAGGGCGTGCTGGTCGGCGTTTCGTCGGCCGCCGCCGTAGCCGCGTCTCTCGTAATCGCGGAGGAGGAAGCGGCGCAGGGCCGCGAAGCCGTGATTGTGACGATTCTGGCCGACTCGGCGGATAA
>JBAUHD010000351.1:0-2022 GCA_049680085.1 Acidobacteriaceae bacterium | reverse complement strand
GCGTCTCCCTCATACCACTCCGGGGGAACCGTCTCCGCAATCCCCCACACCGTCTCCTCGGCCAGCGACTCCACCCGGCTCAGCCACGGCTCAAAACTCTCCCATCCCGTCACGCCACGGTAAACCGCGTTCCGCGCATACACGCCCCGCAGCGGAGAATCCCGATATACCCACTCCCCCGCGTTGAAGCAGTATCCATAATCAATGAACGTAGCTGTGTACCGCTTCTCCCGCCCCTTGCGCGAAAACACCGCCTGCCGCCCGTTCGTGTTGCACGTCCACTTGTCCAGCGCCAGAATCCCCGCAAACTCCTCCAGGTTCCGAACCTCCGCCAACTGCTCCTCCGGCAGATAATCCACCCGATGACCCGGCATCAGCCCCCCCACCAGGCGCGAGCCAAAGCAGTGCCCCGATCTGCAACGCTCGCGCCTCGAACCCAAATCCACATCCAGCTCCGCCGTGTTCTCAACCAGCCAATCCGTCACCTCCACCACATCGCACCCCGGAGCCGAAAGCCCCAGTGCGGATGCCAGTTTCGTCGCCATCAGCTCATTCGCCAGCACCCGCAAATGCTGCGGGTTGTTCTGGAACTTCACCACGTACGCATGCCCATCGGCGCCCAGCATCAACTGGCCCTGCGCCCCGCCCCGCATTCTCCGGATTTGCTGCACCGCCAGTACCGCCAAACGTCCCCCAAAGCTGTGATGGTGTCCTTCCCATACTACTCAGAACCCGCGCATGAAGGGAGTGGACGCCGCCCTCGCGACCAGCCCGTCATTTCTTCGCAACCGCCAATTCCCCCCGCACATGCAAGCCCATCGCCATGGCCATCACGCAATCATCATGCTCCCCGTTCTGCGCCGCCATGCTCCCGTTGTGATGCCGCACAAACGTCCGGCACTCCCGCAACAAACGCTCGCTCGAAAACATGGTCGGATTCTGCACCAGCGCCGATGCCATGGTTCCAATCATCTGCGGCTTGCTAAGCGTCGAGGTCAACCATCCCAACTGCTCGCCCTGCTGATAAATCCGCGCATATTTGCACGTGCTCTCCAGATGCGCCAGCACCGCGGCCCCATGATTGTTTCGCTCCACCACCGCCACTGCATCGTTGTACTCTTTCCCCAGCTTCGCCGCCTCCATAGCCAGTTCCAGCAACCCCATTTTCGCCCGCAGCTCCGCGCACTGCTTGCCGGTCGCCATATCCACCACCTGGATCACCGAATAATCGCCGTCCGTTCCGCCCCCCGCCGGATCCACCGACACCAGATACTTCCGCTCCACAATCGGCCGGAGCCACACCAGCAACTGCCCGTTCAGCCGAGCGCTCACCGGCGGATCCAGCTCCGTCATCCGCTTGTCAATTACGTCGCGCTCGAACATGCACTCGCCGCTGGCCAGAAAACACGCGTTCGCGTCCTCCGCGTATTCCTGCTTCGCCAGTCCGCGAAAATTCGCAAACAACTGCCGCCGATAGCCGATCTGCGCGTGCGTCAGCCCATGCGCCCGCATCAGCTTCCGCTCATCCTCGGTCAGCGTGTCTTCGTCCACCGCCGTGCCAACGTAAACCTCCTCCTTCCACCACGGAAAGAAGTGCCGCGCCATCCCTGTTGCCGGCGCCTCCTGCCACTCCCGCCAGAAGCATCCGCCCGCCCCCATCGGCGTAGACTCCAGAACCAGTTCCCCAGTCGGAGGCATCGCCGCCCGCAGCCCCTGCAGAGCCTCCGCCGCGTCTCCCGGCCATCGCGCCACTTCCGAGCAGTGCAGATTGTTGATCGTCAGCCCGCGTCCCGCGCCCAGGTTTCCCGCGCTCACCACGCGATACTCGCTGTCCAGCTTCGGAAACAATATCTGCCGCACGCTTGACTTGGACGTTCGCAACTCTCCCTTCCGAAGCTCCTCCGGCAACTGCTCCACAAACCGGTGCACCATCCGGAACAGTGACTCCGCGGCCTCCTGCGTGTGCGCCACCTGCACCGTCAGCATCCCTCTCTTCGTGATCGTCTTCAGGAAGAACCGCGC
>JBAUHD010000350.1:0-6956 GCA_049680085.1 Acidobacteriaceae bacterium | reverse complement strand
GAAAGCCTGATCTTGCCGCCATCAGGTGTGTGGTCGATGGTGTTCTCGCCGACAAATTCCATCTGCCCATCGGAGTCTGTGCGATAGAACCTCACCACGCCTGCCGGAAGCGGCATTCCCAGGTGATTCTGTTTGCTGTTCACAAACTCCTGCTCAATGTGGACCTTCTTGGTGCTGGCCACGCCCATTTCGCTCTGGGTATATTGCGCGCCGTAGATGTAGTTCATGACGGGCAGCTCTGCCCCGTCGTACACGTACTTGCGCGTCACCGGAACGCCCGTCACCCGCAAGAACTCAATCTGCTTGGTCTCGCGGTCCTTCAGCGTCACTATGCGGTTCAGGTTGTAGAGGTGGAAGTCGTCGAAGGACTTTTGGGTAACTGGACGCGGAGCCGCCGCCATTACGAATTGATTCGCCCCGCCAATCACGCCACCCATTCCGGCTCCATAACCTTGCGGTCTGATAGCCACATCGCCCGCCATCAGCTTGATTCGCGCATTGGTGAAATCCGTGCCGCTGTTGTTGCTGATCGTGACCCAGCCCACAATGTCCACCGGCTCCTCGCCCGACCCCGCGGCCTCGGCGTTCGCGGCGATCACGTTGTAGGTCGCGTTCCAATTGAACCCGTGCGTGAGATAGCTCAACTCCGCCGGAAACCGCGCCGCGTCCTTCGAGTAAATCTCCCAGCGCAGCGTCGGCTTCAGCAGCAGCCCATTCGTTGACGCGGGAAACACCGGCAGCCCCGGCAATTGGAACTGCATCTTACCGTTGACCTCAATCAGCGGCTGCGTTCCGTTCGCATCCGCGCGCAAAATTTTCCCCGGAATCAGCTCCGACTTTGTTTGTCCGTTTTCGAAATACGACCGCTGGAAATCAATCGTCTGCCCCTCGTACTTCTGGAGCATCCATGCCTGGGTGGCTATCGCCGCGTCATAGTTCTGTTCCTCAATCTGCACCGGATTCCGTCCCGCCCGGTCCCGCAGCACAACCGAATCCGGCTCAAGTTGGCTCGTGACCTTCGTGGTTGTCACTTCGTTGTTGCCGGGCTTCAGGTTCAGATCAACCGTGGTTCGCACCACCGCAAGGTTCTGGTTATAGATGGTCAGCGCCGGGCCGCTGGTCTGGCTTTTCTGCGCCCACGCCGAAGCACACACGACTGCGAAAAGACAGACAACGGCTCTCTTCATAGCGGCTCTCCTGGACTACATTTTGGTAGACGTCGAAGGATACCGCTTTGTGCCCGGGAATCGTGAAATTTTGCGAAAACTAGCGGACCACCAGCCGGGCCGGAATTCGGCGCTTCAGATCGCGTTTGAGATAGGGAGCCAATTTTCCCAGCGCCGCCTCCACGCTGATGCCGTTCGCCGCACGCAACTGGTCCACCTTGCCGTGCTCCACAAAATGGTCGGGCCAGCCGATGCGCACCACCGGAACCTCCAGCCCCATGTCGTTCAGGGCCTCCAGCACGGCGCTGCCAAAGCCGCCCATTAGCACGCAATCTTCAAAGGTAACAATCGCGGTTACTTTTCTCGCGTACTCGGCGAGCATCTCGCGGTCCAGCGGCTTCACGAACCTGGGATTGATGACCGCCGCCGAGTAACCCTGCTCCTCCAGCCGGTCGGCAAGCTCCGCCGCCATGGGCAGCAGCGCGCCGAGGCCCAGCACCGCGATGTCGTCGCCGTCGCGAACCACCTTCGCCTTGCCGATGGGCAGAGCCACAGGATGCGGCTTTACCGTCGCGCCCGGCCCGGTCCCTCTGGGATAACGGACCGCCGAAGGCCCGTCATGCAGCATGGCCGTGTAGAGCATATCGGCAAGCTCGTCCTCGTCCGCCGGGTCCATGTGAACAATGTTCGGAATGCCGCGCAGGTAGCTGATATCGAACAGCCCGTGGTGCGTCGCCCCGTCGTCGCCGCTCAGCCCGCCGCGGTCCAGGCAGAAGACAACCGGCAGCTTTTGCAGGCAGACGTCGTGCACAATGGGATCGAACGCCCGCTGCAAAAATGTCGAGTAAATCGCACAGAAAGGCTTATACCCGCGTGTTGCCATGCCCGCCGCAAAAATCACGGCGTGCTCCTCGGCGATCCCCACATCAAAATATTTCTTCGGATGATGCGGCCGGAACAGGTCCAGCGCCGTGCCGTTCGGCATGGCTCCGGTAATGGCCACCAGCTTGTCGTTGTTGTTGGCCAGCTTCACCAGCGTGTCGGCAAACACCTCGGAATACGTCCGCTGCCCCGCCGACTTCGTCTCGCCCGTCTCGGGATGATACGGCCCCAGCCCATGAAACTTCTTCTGCTTGTCCAGCGCCGGCTGAAAGCCGCGCCCCTTCTGCGTGATGGCGTGCAGCAGCACGGGCCGGTTCTGCTGCTTCAGAAATTTGAAAGTCTCAATCAATAGCGCGAGGTTGTGCCCGTCGAGCGGACCGTAATAGGTGAGACCAAACTCCTCAAAGAGTCCCGAAGGCCAGAGCATCCCCTTGGCGGCGCCCTCGGCGCGCTTCACGACGTTGGCGGCGGTCTTGCCGCCCACCCGTTCCAAAAGCTTCGCCGCGCTGCCGTGCAGGTGCGAGACGTGCTCGTTGGTCACGATCTTGTGCAGATACTTGGCGATGGCCCCTACGTTGCGATCAATGGACCACTCGTTGTCGTTCAGCACCACAATGAGCCGGTTGGTGCTGTCGGCAATGTTGTTCAGGGCCTCGAACGAGATGCCGTTGGTGAAGGCCGCGTCGCCGGCCAGCGCGACCACGTGTTCTTTGCCGCCTGCCAGGTCACGGGCCACCGCCATGCCCAGCGCGGCGGAAAGCGAGGTTCCCGCGTGCCCGGCGCCGTAGCAATCGTGCTCGCTTTCGGTGCGCAGCATAAAGCCGTTGAGCCCGCCCGGCTGCCGGATGGTCCCGAAGCGCTCGCGGCGTCCGGTGAGCAGCTTGTGGACATAGGCCTGGTGGCTGACATCAAAAACAAATTTGTCCTGCGGCGTGTCGAAGACGTAGTGCAGGGCCAGCGTCAGTTCCACCACGCCCAGATTCGGCCCCAGGTGCCCGCCCGTCTTCGAGAGCGTAAGGATCAGCGTCTCGCGAATTTCCTGCGCCAGTTTTTCAAGCTGCGCTACAGAAAATTTCTTGATATCGGCGGGGGAGTGAACGGTATCGAGTAGTTTGCCCATGCGGGAACCGGACGTGCCAATCTGTTACTGGACGGGCTCCGCAGCGGGGCCCGAGTGAATCGTCTCTCCTGAATATCCTTAAGTATATCAATTTGCTTCAAGGCGCTTCGCGCCTCTTCCGTATTCGGTTAAGGAGCCGAGGGAACGGAAGAATCTTTATAAGCATGAAGAGATCGTGAGCCTGCCGCGTCGGGTGGAAGTGCGGCAGCGAGAGTAACGGGCACATCGCGGGCCTGCAAGGAAGCCGGGCGCTTCGACTTGCAAAATTTTGCTCAAAAGCTATTTCACGGCTTGGCTTCGACGAGCATCACCAGGGTTTCGGGAAGGACGCCATCGTGTGCCATAGCTTCCGCTGCACCTGGAGTTTGCATTGCGGCCTTCAGCGCATCCAGGTTGGCGACATCCATGAGGACGGCGACGCGGGTGGAGTTGGTTGGATCGACGAAGGTGCGAATGTTCGTGACGCCGATCGTTCCAAAGAACTCCGCCCGCTTGTTCGAGGCGAGCCAACGATCCTTGTCTTTTACGTCGTGATAGCCGATAACTGTGGGCATTTCGACTCCTTTACGAGCGACTTTGTGAGAACCCAGGATGGTAACACGACGCTCGAATGCGGCGCGCGCGACCGTTCAAGAGAAGCCGGGCCTAAGGAAGTTCGCGAACCCAGATGTTGCGGAAACTGATTGGCTGGCTGGGGTCGCCATGCGCCTGTAGCTTGATGGGTGCCCGATCGTACGGCTTATAGAACGGCTTGCCGATATACAGTGTTTGACCCTGAAGCTGAAAATGATTTTGCACCAGCACGCCATTCATGAAGACTGTGACATATGCCGGAGACTTGAGCGATCCATCGGTGTTGAATCGCGGCGCGGTCCACACCACGTCGTAGGACTGCCATTCGCCGGGCTTGCGGTTGGGGTTCACCAAAGGAGCGCTCTGCTTGTAGATGCTGCCGGCCTGGCCGTTGACGTAGGTCTTGTTGTCGTACGAATCAAGGACCTGCAATTCATATCCAGCATCGCCTGGGCCGGTAGAGGCGAGAAACACACCGCTGTTGCCGCGTGCCTGGCCGCTTCCGGTGATGTTCTTCGGAATTTTCCATTCAATGTGGAGCTGGTAATCGCGGAAGGCGCGCCGGGTCTCGATGTTCCCGGCGGCTTTGCTCACAGTCAGCACGCCGCCTGCGACAACCCATTTTGCCGGTGACTTGTCCTGGGCCGAGACCCACTGGTTGAGATTGCCGCCGTCGAAGAGCACGATTGCGTCGGAGGGAGGCGCCGCGTCACTCACCCCCGGCGTCACAACCCTGGGCACCGGCTTCCACACTTCGGTATCCTCGGGTTTTGAAGCGCCTGGCTGTTGCGCGAAAACAGCAACCGCCGCAAGCATCAAGACGCCCACGCCAACAGAGGCAAGAAACCGTTTGCGCATCATCGTTGGAACAGGATACACCCGGCATAGACCGGGCCATAAGGTGCAGGTGCGCCAGCGACGCTGGTAGCATGGAATTGAAAACCGATGCGCCGCGCTCTTCCGCTCATCCTCGCAACGTTGCTCGCCGCCGTACCGTTGGCTGCCGCGCAGCTCCCGCTCGATCCGCTTTCGAAGCCTGCGCCCGCAGCCGATCCCTTCACCAATCCCGGACTCACGCCCGAAGCCGCATTTCTCTACGGCCTTGAAGCGAAGTTTGCTCGCGATACGGCGCAGGGCGGCGGAGCCGCTTTCGCCAAGTGGTTCGCGCCTGACGCCGTTACGCTCTCGAACGGCAAAGAGCCGGTGATTGGGCAGGCCGCCATCGCCGCCAGCGCGAACTGGACCGCCGCGCAATACCAGCTCACCTGGACGCCAGAAGGCGCGCGGATGGGCCCCTCTGGAGATATGGGTTTCACCTGGGGCAGCTATGAGGGCCGGGCCAAAGACCGTGACGGGTCGCCGATTGTGACGACGGGACGCTATATGACGGTTTGGAAAAAACAGCTCGACGGCTCGTGGAAGGTCGAGTTAGACGCCAGCAACGACGCGCCGCCGGTGAAGCAAGACTGCTGCAAGCTGCCGTGAAAAGCCAGCGTTCAGGGCTCAGGGCTCAGGGCTCAGGGCTCAGAAAAGCAAAACCATACACGGACCTACCCGCTTCAAAATAATTTCCCGCAGACCGTTTGGCTTTCCGCTGACCGCCTTTGTTGCCCGACCGCTGACCGCTGATCGCTGAACGCTCGTTTCTGAGCCCTGAGCGCTGTACCCTGTATTCAAATGTTCGAGTTCCTCCTATTTCACGGAGTCGCCATTGCCGTCCTGATCCTCGGCAACGCCTTCTTCGTGGCCGCCGAGTTGGCGCTGGTGAGCGTGCGGCAGACGCGCGTGGAGCAGATGGTCGCCCAGCGCCGTCCTGGAGCGCGCCTGGTCCGCCACTTGCAGCAGCACCTGGACGACTTCCTGCCTGCCGTGCAGCTTGGCGTGACGTTGTGCAGCCTTGCCCTTGGCTGGATCGGCGAACCCGCCGTCGCCGAGATATTCGAGAGTTGGCTGGGCAACCTGCCGCACGCGCTCGTATACGCGCACCTCATCGCCGTCCCCATCGCTTTTGCCTTCATCACCTACCTCCAGGTGCTGCTTGGCGAGCTGGTTCCCAAGGCGCTGGCGCTGAGCAAATCGGAGCAGGTGGCGGTCGCCGTTGCCGGGCCCATGGATGCGTTCATGCGCCTCACGCGGCCGGCCATTCGCGTGATGAACAGCTCGGCGCGGATCGTGCTGCGGCTGTTCCGCACGCCGCTGGCGCCGGGAGCGGCGGTCCACTCGCCCGAAGAACTGAAGCTGATGGCGACCGCCGCCCGCCGCACCGGAATGCTTCCGGAATATCAGGAAGCCCTGATCCATCGCGCCGTGGAAATTAACCAGGTTCCGACGCGCGAGATCATGACTCCGCGCCAGCGAATTTTTTCGCTGCCCTTCGACATGCTCATTGAAGAAGCCAGCGCGCGCATCGTGGATGAGCAGCACTCACGGGTGCCCGTCTACGATCCGGCGCGCGGGCCGGAGTTTATCGTGGGGCTCGTCTACTCCAAGGACATTTCGCGCCTGATGCACTTCCGCGCTTCGGCGCGCACGCGCTTCAGTGGAGCGCCGTTTGTCGAACTGCGCCTTCGACAGGTGATGCGCGAGGTTTTGGTTGTGCCGGAGACCAAACCTGTCCTCGACCTGTTGCACGAATTTCAGGAGCGGCGTCGTCATCTGGCGATTGTGGTCGATGAGTTTGGGACAACGGTTGGACTCGTCACCGTGGAAGACGCCATTGAGCAGTTGATTGGCGAAGTCGAGGATGAATTCGACGTGGCTGCGAAGAAAGTCCTGACCACGGCCACGGGCGGGCTGGTGCTCGATGGCAGCGTGAATCTGCGCGACCTTGAAACCCAGATGCGCTGGAGCCTGCCCCGCGAGGGCGGCGTGGAAACCCTGGCTGGATTCATGCTCACGCGACTGGGCCACATTCCCCGCGGCGGCGAATCGTTCGAGTATGAAGGCCGCCGCTTCACCGTGCTCGAGATGAGCGGAAACCGCATCAGCCGCGTCCGAATTGAAACTAGCCCGGCACCCGCAAACGCCAGCCACTCGCTGATCGAAAACGCGGGCTGATATTGTTCCTTTATGCCGTCTCTTGAAACTGCGCGCGAGCCATCAGACCAGACGGATTTCGGCGCGCCGCGTAACCACGGCGGCGGCTCCCGATTTATGCGTCTGCCCCACGCCGTCCGCGCACTGCTCTTCCGGCTTGTCTATACCGTGCCCGTGGT
>JBAUHD010000349.1:0-7002 GCA_049680085.1 Acidobacteriaceae bacterium | reverse complement strand
CCTTCGCCGGCGAAGTAACCCGCGTGGCCCGCGAAGTCGGCACCGAAGGAAAGCTGGGCGGGCAGGCGAACGTGCCCGGCGTTGGCGGCACGTGGAAAGACCTGACCGACAACGTGAACGTCATGGCCGGCAACCTGACCGGGCAGGTGCGCAACATTGCCGAAGTGGCCACGGCGATTGCCAGCGGCGACTTGTCGCGCAAAATCACGGTGGACGTGCGCGGAGAAATCCTTCAGTTGAAGGAAACCCTCAACACCATGGTGGACCAGTTGAACCGCTTCGCCGGCGAGGTGACTCGTGTCGCGCGCGAAGTCGGCTCTGAGGGCAAGCTCGGCGGGCAGGCGAATGTGCCCGGCGTCGGCGGCACCTGGAAGGACCTCACCGACAACGTGAACTTTATGGCCGGGAACCTGACCGGCCAGGTGCGCAACATTGCCGAGGTGACAACAGCGGTCGCGCGCGGCGATCTCTCCCGCAAGATCACCGTCGATGTAAAAGGTGAAATCCTCGAGCTAAAGAACACCATCAATACCATGGTGGACCAGCTCAACGCCTTTGCCGGCGAAGTGACGCGCGTGGCCCGCGAGGTCGGCACCGAGGGCAAACTCGGCGGCCAGGCGCAGGTGCCCGGGGTTGGAGGCACCTGGAAGGACCTGACCGACAACGTCAACTTCATGGCCAGCAATCTCACCGGCCAGGTCCGCAACATCGCCGAGGTCGCGACCGCCGTCGCGCGCGGCGATCTGTCGCGCAAGATCACCGTCGATGTGAAGGGCGAGATTCTTGAGCTCAAGGACACTCTGAACACCATGGTGGAGCAGTTGCGGTCCTTCGCTTCGGAAGTGACGCGCGTGGCCCGCGAGGTCGGGTCGGAGGGGCGGCTGGGCGGCCAGGCGCAGGTGCCCGGCGTGGGCGGCACATGGAAGGACCTTACCGACTCTGTGAACTCCATGGCCAGCAATCTTACCGGTCAGGTCCGCAACATTGCCGAAGTCGCGACGGCCATCGCCAACGGAGACCTTTCCAAAAAAATCACCGTCAACGTCAGCGGAGAGATTCTTCTCCTCAAGGAAACCATCAACACCATGGTGGATCAGCTCAACGCCTTCGCCGGAGAGGTCACGCGCGTGGCGCGCGAAGTGGGCTCCGAAGGCCAGCTCGGCGGGCAGGCCAGCGTCCCCGGGGTCGCCGGCACATGGAAGGACCTTACCGACAATGTGAACTTCATGGCCAGCAATCTTACCGGCCAGGTGCGCAATATCGCCGAAGTCACCACCGCCGTCGCCCGCGGCGATCTGTCACGCAAAATTACCGTCGATGTGAAGGGCGAAATCCTCGAGTTGAAAAACACCATCAACACCATGGTGGATCAGCTCAATGCCTTTGCCGCCGAGGTCACGCGCGTGGCGCGCGAGGTCGGCACGGACGGAAAGCTGGGCGGCCAGGCGCAGGTGCCCGGTGTCGCCGGAACATGGAAGGACCTCACCGACAACGTCAACGTCATGGCCGCCAACCTCACTGAGCAGGTGCGCGGCATTGTCAAGGTCGTCACCGCCGTCGCCAACGGAACTTTGGCACAGAAGCTGACCATGAACGCCAAGGGGGAAGTCGCGGCGCTCGCGGAAACGATCAACAATATGACCGACACGCTCGCCACCTTTGCGGATCAGGTCACGACGGTCGCGCGCGAGGTGGGCGTGGAAGGCCGCCTGGGCGGCCAGGCCAATGTGCCGGGCGCTGCCGGAACGTGGAAGGACCTGACCGGCAACGTCAATCTGCTGGCCGACAATCTCACCAACCAGGTCCGCGCCATTGCCGAGGTCGCGACCGCCGTCACCAAAGGAGATCTCACGCGCTCCATTCAAGTGGAAGCCAAGGGCGAAGTCGCGGAGTTGAAGGACAACATCAACACCATGATCAACAACCTCCGCCTGACGACGGAGCGCAACACTGAGCAGGACTGGCTCAAAACCAACCTCGCGCGCTTCACCGGAATGTTTCAGGGCCAGCGCGATCTGTCCACGCTGGCAAGAACCTTGCTGTCGGAGCTGGCTCCATTGGTCAATGCCCAGCAGGCTGTCATTTACCAGGCGGACACGGAGAGCGATCAGGAACTTGTGCTGCTCTCGGCCTATGCCGGCGACGGCGCCGACGGTCACCTGCGCCGCGTGAGCATCGGCGAGGGGCTGCTCGGGCAATGCGCGGCGGAAAAACGCCGTATCCTCATCAGCGATCTGCCCGGGAACGAGGTGACCATCCGCTCCGCGCTCTTCGATGCCGTGCCGCGCAACGTTATCATCCTGCCCGTGCTGTTTGAGAATCGAGTCAGGGCGGTCATCGAGATGGCCTCCCTCAGCGCGTTTACCGCCTCGCATCTGGCCTTTCTCGAACAGTTGACGGCCAGCATCGGCATCGTCCTCAACAGCATTGAAACCACCATGCAGACCGAAGGCCTGCTGAAGCAGTCACAGCAGTTGGCCACCGAACTCCAGGTGCAGCAGAAGGAGTTGCAGCAGACCAACGAGCAGCTTGGCCAAAAGGCGCAGCAGCTTGCCGAGCAGAACGTCGAAGTGGAGCGGAAGAACCAGCAGATCGAGCAGGCTCGGCGCGAGATTGAGGGCAAGGCCAAGGAACTGGCGCTGACCTCCAAATACAAATCCGAATTCCTCGCCAATATGTCGCACGAGCTGCGCACGCCGCTCAACAGCATTCTGGTGCTGGGCCAGCAGCTCAGCGAAAATCCGGACCACAATCTGACCCCCAAGCAGGTCGAGTTTGCCCGCACCATTCACGGCGCTGGAACCGATCTTCTCAACCTGATCAGCGACATTCTTGATTTGTCCAAGATCGAGTCGGGGACGGTTTCCATCGAGGCCGAGGAAGTCCTGTTTGCCCCTCTGCTCGAAGCGGTGGCGCGCCCCTTCCGCCATGAAGCGGAAAACCGGCGGCTCAGCTTTGACGTGCATGCCGACCCACGGCTTGGCCGGAGCTTCGTTACTGATTCGAAGCGGCTTCAGCAGGTCATTAAAAATCTGCTGTCGAACGCTTTCAAGTTCACGGCGACCGGAGGAGTCCGGCTCTCGGTTTCGATTGCCGAAGGCGGGTGGAGCAGCGATCACCCGGTCCTGGGCCGTTTCGTCTCAGCCCTCGCCTTTGAAGGGGAAGACACCGGAATCGGCATTCCGAAGGAAAAGCAGCGCCTGATTTTTGAGGCGTTCCAGCAGGCCGACGCCGGCACCAGCCGCAAGTACGGCGGCACCGGACTGGGCTTGGCTATCAGCCGGGAACTGGCGGCTCTGCTCGGAGGAGAAATCCAGTTGCGCAGCACGCCCGGCGAGGGCAGCACCTTCACGCTTTACCTGCCGCTCGTTTACTGTGGGCCCTCCACGCTGGTCGAGCAGCGGGAGGCGGGGAAAGCGGCGCCGGTGTTCGCTCCCGCGGATTTTCCGGCGACCGCTCTGACCGCGAATGCCGCCCTGCCGGTCCCCGATGATCGCGACGAATTGCACCCTGAGGACGCAATCCTGCTCATTGCCGAAGATGATCCACACTATGCCCGCATCCTCCGCGACCTTTCCCGCGAAAAAGGCTTCAAGGTGCTGCTTGCCAGCCGCGGAGCGGAGGCCCTGGCCCTCGCTCGCGAATTTCATCCCACCGCGGTTTCCCTGGACCTGTTCCTGCCGGACATGATGGGATGGACCATCCTCAACCATCTCAAGCAGGACCCCGCCACCCGCCATATCCCTGTGCAACTGCTGACCGTGGACCGCGACAAAAGTCACGGCCTGGCAAGTGGAGCTTTCGCTTTTCTCACCAAGCCCGTAACCACCGAGGGTCTGGACGCGGCCATCATGCGCATCCGGCAGTATGCCGTTCCGCGCCGCAAACGCCTGCTTGTGGTCGAAGACAATCCGGCGGAGCAGCTCAGCATCCGCGCGCTGCTCGGCGGCGAGGACATTGACATCACTATCGCCGAATCAGGCGCGGACGCGCTTGCCGCCATTGCCGGTGAGCCGCACGATTGCGTCGTGCTCGATCTCCGCCTGCCGGACATGTCCGGCTTCGACGTGCTGGAACAGTTGCGGGACACCCCATTCTTCAGAGACTTGCCCATCGTCGTCTTCACCGGAAAGGAGCTTTCCCCGGAAGAGGATGCGCGCCTGCGTGTGCTCGCCCGCAGCGTTGTCATCAAGGGCGTGGAATCGCCCGAGCGCCTGCTGGATGAAACTGCCCTGTTCCTGCACCGCGTCATCACCGATATGCCTCACGAAAAACAGGAGATGCTCGAACGCCTGCATCGCTCCGATGAAGCCCTTACTGGGAAAAAGGTTCTGGTTGTGGATGATGACGTGCGCAACATCTTCGCGCTCAGCAGCATTCTTGAACGCCGCGGCATGACCGTGCTGACTGCCGAGACCGGCAAGGAGGCCATCGCCATCCTCGATTCGACACCCGACGTTTCCATTGTCCTGATGGACATCATGATGCCCGATATGGATGGCTACGAGACCGCGCGGGTGATTCGGCAAAATACCAATTTTCAGCGCCTGCCCATCATTGCCCTGACCGCCAAGGCCATGAAAGGGGACCGCGAAAAAACTTTAGAGGCCGGCGCCTCGGACTATCTCGCCAAGCCGGTCAACACCGAGCAGTTGCTCTCCACGCTTCGCATTTGGCTCCACCGTTGATGTAAGGTCTTTTTTCATTCAACAGAGTTGCACTCAGGCTGAATAACCGATGATGACGCGCACGAACCCAAAAGTTAATATCCTCATGGTGGACGATCAGCCCAGCAAGCTGCTCAGTTACGAAGCAATCCTGGGAGACCTCGGGGAAAACCTGATCGCGGCGACTTCGGGAAGAGAGGCCCTGGACCTTCTCCTCAGGAATGAAATCGCCATCATTCTTATGGACGTGAGCATGCCGGAGCTGAACGGCTTCGAGCTTGCGGAAATGATCCATCAGCATCCACGCTTCCAGAAGATCGCCATCCTCTTTATCTCCGCCGTTCACCTCACCGATTTCGACCGCATCAAGGGCTACCAGCGCGGGGCGATGGACTACATCTCCGTTCCCGTTGTTCCTGAGCTGCTGAAGGCCAAGGTGGCCTTGTTCGCTGATCTCTACCGAAAGACCCGCGAACTGGAACTGCTGAACAATGAGCTGGAACAGCGCGTGCTGGAGCGCACCGAGGAATTGCAGGCCAGCGCGCAACAGGTTCGCGGCTTGAATGAGATGTTGCAGCAGCGGGTCGCCGAGCTTGAGACCATCATGAAGGTTTTGCCCGTCGGCGTGGCTGTCGCCCACGATCCACAATGCAGCTTGATCACCGGAAATGAGGCCTTAAGCCAGATGCTCGGCGTCGAGCACGGCGAAGCCATTTCGCTCGGCGGCCGCGGCAGCTACGGCGACGACCTTTATCAGAATGGAAAGCGGCTCGCCATTGAAGAGTATCCGCTACGCCGCGCCGCCGCAGCGGGAACCAGCATCGGCGGCATGGAGATGGAAATTCATCACTGGAGCGGCGAGATCACGCAGATGCTGGCGAGCGCCAATCCCTTGTTCGACGCCTCCGGAAACGTGCGCGGCGCGGTCGGCGCGCTCATCGACATCACCGGACGCAAAGCCATGGAGCAGGCGTTAAGAGAGCGCGCGGAGTTGATCGACCTGGCCTCGGATGCCATCATTGTCCGCGAGCTCAGTGGCATCGTCCGGCTCTGGAATGCGGGCGCCGCCGCTCTCTATGGCTGGACTTCCGAAGAGGCCGTGGGTAGGGACCTGCATGAAATGCTGCAAACTGTTTTTCCGGTGCCCCGCGACGAGATCGAGTTCACTCTCGTGAAAGGAATGCGCTGGGAGGGAAACCTGATCCAGCTTACAAAGGACGGACGCGAGATCGTCGTCGCCTGCCGAAAAAGCTTCCAGCGCAATGGCAACGATTCGGGCGCGGTATTGGAGATTTGCCGGGACATCACCGCGCAACTCCAGGCCGAAGAGGCGCTGCGAAGATCCGACAAGCTCGCGGCCATGGGAAGAATGGCCGGCATTGTCGCGCATGAAATTAACAATCCCCTGGGTGCGATCACCAATGTCTTCTATCTGCTGCGCGATCATCCGTCGCTCGATGCCGAAGCGCGCAGCTACGCCCGCCTGGCGGAACAGGAGCTGGCGCGCATCTCGCATATCACCCGGCAAACCCTCAGCTTTTATCGCGAATCGGCGCAGGCCATTCCGGTTTCGATCGCAGCTCTGCTCGACGAAATCCTCGAATTTCAGGCGAGCCAGATTCAGGCCGCCAAGATCATTGTTGATCGGCGCTATCGAAGCGAGGGAGTGGTGCAGGGCTTTCCCGGCGAATTGAAACAAGTGCTGCTCAACCTCATCTCCAACGCCATTGAAGCCATGCCCAACGGAGGCCGCCTCTGCGTGCATGTGGGGGAATCCTCCGGAGCATACAGAGGACGGGGCGGAGTGCGCGTTTCCATCGCCGATAACGGCGTGGGCATCGGCTCCGAAGAAGCTAAGAGGATGTTTGAACCCTTCTTCAGCACCAAATCCAACAAGGGAACGGGGCTGGGACTTTGGATCAGCAGGGGAATCATTCAGAAGTACGAGGGCGCAATTTGCTTCCGCAGCCTCGGCAGCCAGGGCAGAAAAATCACTTGCTTTTCGATTCTGGTCCCCGCGTCCTCTCACACCCACTGGGCCCCGCCGCACTCGGCATTCAACGCTGAGAAACTTGAAAGCGCGAGGGTTCTCTAGGCTTTTCGTCGAGCGGGGAGGATTCGAAGTCGCGGACCACGCTCCACACCAGCCGCTCGTCGCCAGGCAGTTTCGCGGAGACGGCGGCATGGGCCTTCATGCAGAACTCGCATTGGTTAAGGGAAGAGGTGTAGGCGGCGTTCCACTTTCCAGCGCACGGCGTCTGTGTTGCCAGATTTCTTAATGGTCTGTCCAGGCGATGGCGGCTCGTCCAATTTCCGGGATCACAAACTTCACGTG
>JBAUHD010000348.1:0-7207 GCA_049680085.1 Acidobacteriaceae bacterium | reverse complement strand
GGCTCGTCACGGTGATTCCCTCGCTGCTGGTCTCGGTCGCCGGTGGCATCGTGCTCACGCGCGCCTCCTCCGCCGGGGCGCTGAGCACGGAGCTGGGCGCGCAACTGTTCCGCAAGGGATCCACGTTGTACGTCGCCGCCGGTGTGATGGCGGCTCTGTGCCTGGTTCCGGGGCTACCGAAGATCATCTTTCTGGCGCTGGCGTTGTTGTTTGGCTGGCTGGGCAGGCGGATGAGCAAGGCCGCGCCCGCGCAGTCCGCTTCCGGTGGGGCCGCGCAGAAGGCTGTGGACAAGGCGCTGCCGGAAAATCTGGCCGGGTTGCTCAAGATGGATGACCTGAGCCTGGAGATCGGCTTCCAGTTGATTCCGCTGGTGGATGAAAAGCAGGGTGGGCAGATGCTCTCCCGGGTGCGCGCGCTGCGCCGCCACCTGGCCGGGGAGCTTGGCTTCCTGATACCGCCGATTCATATCTCCGACAACCTGCGCCTCCGTCCGCGCGAGTATGTCTTCTCGGTGCGAGGCCTCGAAATCGGCCGCTGGCAAACCGAGGGCAACGCGCTGCTGGCGGTCAGCGCCGAGGCTGTCACCCATCCCATTCCCGGCAAGGAAACTCGCGAACCGGCCTTCGGCGTCGAGGCCCGCTGGATTGCGCCGGCGCTCGAGGACCAGGCCATGGCCGCCGGGTACTCGGTCGTCGATACCGTCACGGCCATCAGCACCCACATCGCGGAAATGATCCGCCGCCACGCCCAGGATCTGCTGAGCCGATCAGAGACCAAGCGGCTGCTCGATTCGCTGAACGATTCGCATCCCAAGCTGGTCGAGGAGCTGGTGCCCAAACTGCTGACGCTGGGCGAAGTGCAGCGCGTGCTGCAGCAGTTGCTGCGCGAGCAGGTCTCGATCCGCGACCTGGGAACCATTCTTGAAACGCTGGTTGAAACCGCGGCCACGACCAAAAGTCTGCCGCAACTGGTGGAAGCGGCCCGACAGGCGATGGGGCGTCGCGTGTTGCAGCCTCTGCTCGACTCCGACGGCAGCCTGAGAGTCTGGATGCTCGACCCGGCCATCGAAGAGGAAGTCCTCTCCGCCTTCCGGGCCGAAAGTCCCGCGCGCCTGCTCGACGACGGGCGCGGACAGGGCGCGCCGCTGCTGCGCCGCCTCACCGATTCTTTGAAGCAGCTAATCGGGCCACACGGCTCTTCGGCCTCTCCCGTGCTTCTCTGTCAGAGTCCGGCCCGGTATCACCTGCGCCGATGGCTTGAGCCCGTCCTCCCCCGGGTCACGGTCATTGCGCCGTCGGAGATTCCTCCGGATGTTCATCTTCGTCCGGCGGGAGTGGTTCGTTGAGCAGACGGAATCATCGCGAAATGAGGGCGGGAATCGTCGGGCGGCGGGAACCGGAAAAGGGAGCCAGGGGCATGAGGAACATGGAATTAAGGCAGGACAAAGCGGCGGACGATCAGGATGCGGTCAAGATCCTCTACTCGGGGGGGATTCCTCCGGACCAGGCTGCGAGCGGAGCGGATCCGGTCCTCTACCGGGACGGCGGGATGGGCGGGACGATGGACGGTGCGGCGGGCAAGATGAGCGGCGAGATGAGCGGGGCGATGACGCCCGAGCAGGAGCAGCTCATGATCGAGCATCTACCGACGGTTCGCTACCTGGCGCGAAGGATTCACGAGCGGCTGCCGCAGCACGTTGAAATTGACGATCTGGTTTCGGCCGGGGTGCTGGGGCTCATCGACGCCTTCCGAAAATTTGATCCGGGAAAAAAAGTGCAGTTCCGCAGCTACGCGCAGTTCCGCATTCGCGGAGCCATCCTCGACAGCCTGCGCACTCTGGACTGGAGCCCGCGCGACCTGCGCCGCAAGGGCCGGGCCATTGAGGAGGCCATCCGGGCGCTGACCGCGCGCACCGGACGCGCTCCCTCCGAGCCGGAGATCGCCGCCGAGCTGGGCATGGAACTGGGCGAATATCAGCAGCTTCTGGGCGAGTTGAAGGGGCTGGAGATTGGCACGCTTCATGTCGAGCACTCGGAGGATTCGGGCGAAGAGGAGCTCGCCTACGTTCCGAACCGGCCCGAGGATGATCCGCTCTTCTGTTGCCTGAAGAGCGAAATGCGCTCCCGGCTGGCCTCGGCGATTGACCGGCTGCCGGAGCGCGAGCGGCTGGTGATGACCCTTTACTACTACGAGGAGATGACCATGAAGGAGATCGGCCTGACACTGGGCGTGGTGGAGTCGAGGGTTTCGCAGATTCACGCCTCGGCCGTTCTGCACCTGCGCTCGCTTTTAGGGTCTCTGGCGCAAAAACCCGGGGCCGAGGCCCGTCCGGCGAAGAGGAATTCCGCGCGACAGCCAGGGGAGTAGAACCGCTTCACGCGCATTGCGCACGTCCCGAGGAAATATGGAAAAAACTCTGAAGCAGGATGAAATTGATGCGCTCTTCCAGGCCGCTCGCGCGAAAAAGAGCGCGGCCGCCGCTGACAACGCCTCGCGCGTCCAGTCTTACAGCTTCGCGCGCTCCGGCCAGATCAGCAATGAGCAGATGCGGGCCATCAGCCTGCTGAATGACATCTTCGCGCGCAACCTCACGCACAATCTCGGCGCCTGGCTGCGCACGAGTTTCGAGGTCAACCTGGTCTCCGCCGAGCAGATGCCGTTCAACGAGTACATGCTTCGCATCCCGGAGCTTGCCTATGTCTGCTCGGTGCGTCTCGATCCGCTGCGGGCCATTTCCATTTTGCAGATGGACCTGGCCCCTGCGCCGGCCATCATTGACCTGCTGCTCGGCGGCGTGGGCGCGCCGGGCGTGCTGCGCGAGTTGACCGATATCGAGGAGTCCATCCTGTCCAGTGTTGCCGAGGTCATCTGCCGTGAGCTTAGCGCCGCCTGGCAGCAGGTGGGACTCAGCTTCCATTTCGAGCAACGCCAGATGCAGACGCAGATCGCGCGCCTCATGCCGGTGACCGAAAAAACCCTCTGCCTCAGCTTCGAGATTCGCATGCCGGGCACCAGCGGCATCTTAAATCTCGCCTTTCCCGCCGTGGTTTCGAACACCATCCTGCACCGGCTGGTGGGTGACTGGACGCGCCAGCGGCGGCACGCTCCGGAGACCCGGCAGAGGATCTTCGAGCGCGCCGGAAAAGCGACGGTCGGAGCTTCTCTTCAGTTGCCCTCCACGCCTGTCAGCGCGCGCGAAATCGAGTCGCTGAGACCGGGATCGGTCCTGCGTCTCAGGCTTTCGGCAAATCGCGCCGCCGAGTTGCGGGTCGCCGGAGTCCCGCTCTTTGCCGCCTCGCCCGTAAGTCGCGGCGAGCATCGCGGCGCGCATCTGGCCGCGCCGCTGCCGTAACCCCCGGGAAAGGACGAACCAGAGATGCCCCATCCGAACCGGAACCGAAACCAGGAGACACACCGATGCAATCCTTTTTAACGGCATGGTTGACCGCCGCCTCCCCAATCCTCGAAAGGGAGCTCTCCGGCAAGCTTGGACTGCTGCCGTCGGCCCGGCTGCCCCAGCCGGAGTCGGCCTTGGCCGTGTCCATCACGCCGGGCGGCGCGCTCTCCGGGCGCTTCCTCGCCGCCGCCGACCGCGCCGCACTCCACGCTTTGTTTGTCGAAGCGCGGGTGACTGACTCCGGCGAAGATCCAGTCCGCGACGCCGAGCTGTGGCGCGGGCTGCTTGAGCAAATCGCGAGCGCCGCCGCCCTGAACTTCGCCCCGGGCATCCCCGTTTCCATTTCCCTTGATGAAGCCGCGTGGACGCTCGGCGTCCCGGCGGCGGCCTATGAGTTGCACTTCGGCAACGCCGTTTTGCCCTTGGCATTCACCGATGAAATCAGAATCTCTGAACCCGCCGGAGGGGTTTCCGGACAGGCTTCGCCGGCTTCTCCCTCCCATGCTTCCAGGCAAGTTGCCGGCCCTGCCACTTCAGCGAAAGTCGCGCCCGGAGGCATCGACCTTCTGCTCGATGTCGAGCTTGAAACCTCGCTTCGTTTCGGCTCGCGCGAGATGCCGCTCAATGAGGTGCTCGACCTCGGAGCCGGGGACGTGGTCGAGCTCGACCGCTATATCTCTGATCCGGTCGACCTGCTGGTGGGCGACAAAATTGTCGCGCGCGGCGAGGTGGTGCTGGTTAACGGCACCTTCGGCATGCGCGTGCTCGAAGTCGCCGAGCCGAGAAAATGCCTGGAGAGTATCCGATGCCTGTTCTAAATCCTCAAGCCGCCCTTCCGTCGGCGCGCGGGCCGGCGCGCCGCGCGGGCCGGACTTTTCCCCAGTGCGCCAACCCGCGCTGCGCCAGCGGATGGCTGCATTTGTGGCGCAAGCGTGGGGCTCCGGTGATCGAAGGCGGATGGCTGTGCAGTCCGGCCTGCACCCGGGCGAGAGTCGAAGACCTGCTCCGCCGCGAGCGGGCCGAGGCCCATCCTCCCGCCACGTATCGCCATCGCATCCCCATTGGTCTGGTGCTGCTGGAGCAAGGCTGGATCACACACGAGCAGCTCAAGGATGCGCTTGAGGCCCAGCGCGCCGGCGCCGGAATGCGGCTGGGGGAATGGCTGACGGCCAACCGCGGCCTGGACGAAGTCCGCCTCACCCAGGCCCTCGGACTGCAATGGAGCTGTCCGGTCTTTTCGCTCGACAAGCACGCTGCCGCTTTTCCGGTCACGGCCGTGCCGCGCATTCTGGCCGAGAGTTTCGGCTTTGTCCCGCTGCGGCTCACTTCGTCGGGCATTCTCTACCTTGCCTTTGAGGACCGCATCGACCACAGCCTCGCGCTGGCGATTGAGCGTGTCACGCGGCTGCGGGTCGAAAGTGGCCTGTTGAGCGGGTCCGAGTTTCGCCAGGCCCAGGAACGCCATCGTCAGGGCCGCTTCCCGCGCGCGCGGATGATTGAGGCGGGAACCCCCGGCCTGCTCGCCGAGGCTTTTGCCGGGCACATCGAAAAAGAAAAGCCGTCCGAGTCGCGGCTAGTTCGTCTTCACGATCTTTTCTGGCTCAGGCTGTGGGCCGAGCCGGATGAAGGCGGGGAAGCGGAAGACGTAATCGGCTCCGTGGTCCGGTTTACGTAAAAAAGGTCCCGTTCGCCGGAGAAGATCCTGTTCGCGCAGAGCGGCATGCGGACATCAGCGCCATTCCGCTCCCCTGGTTTCTGACTCCAGTCCATGCGCCGCCCGCTCAAGTTTGCTGGCTGCGGGACGATAAGTGAAGCACGAGGGAGATTTTGGAATGAGTGAGATTTCCGCCCTGATCGTCGATGACTCGTCCGTGATGCGCAAGATTGTGGAGCGGGCTTTGCGCCAGGCGGGCCTGGCTTTGGCCCATGTGTTCGAGGCGTCGAGTGGGGTCGAGGGGCTCGAGGCGCTGCGCGCGCACAAGGTGGACCTGATTCTGTCGGACATTAACATGCCCAACATGGATGGGCTTGAATTCCTGCGCCAGTTGCGCGCGCAGAACCTCGCGCCCGACGTGCCGGTGGTCATGATTACCACGGAAAGCAGCGAAGAGCACGTGCGCGAAGCCATTGCCACGGGCGCGCAGGGCTACATCCGCAAGCCCTTCACGGCCGAGCAGGTCAAGGATAAGGTGCTTCCGCTGGTGGGAGCGTGAGCAGTTCTTAAGAGCGGTGTTGCTGGAGCGGGCGCGCGCGAATAAGGCGCAAGCTGGCATGGGACGCGGGCCTCTCTGCCGCTGTCAATCTCAAAAAACAGCGGAAGGGGAGCGGCTTATGGCATCGGCAGTCAATCAGATGGATGTGATGGGCGGGTACGGGCACTCGATGGACGAGGCGGTGGAAGAGGTCTTCAGTCTGATGATGGCCGTTGCCTGCACCCCGGTCGAGGATTGTCCTCTCGGCGAGGCGGAGACCATCTCGGCGGTTATCGGGCTGGCCGGAGCCATGAGCGGAACCTGCGTGCTGCGCAGCGGCGAGCGGGCGGCAACGCGCATGGCCGGGGCCCTCACCGGCATGGACGTGGTCCCGCTCGATAACATGGTCAAGGATGCGATCGGCGAAATCTGCAACATGGTTGCCGGGGCCTGGAAGGGGAAGATTCCCGGCCTTGCCTCCGGCTGTATGTTGTCGACGCCCACCGTTGTGACAGGCAGCAATTATCAACTGCACACCCAGCGCCCGGAGTTCCGCGTCGAGCGCTACTACCAGTTTGAATCCTTCAGCTTCTCCTTCACGGTGGTCTGCGAATCCATGCAGTAGCCGGCCGAAGCCCCCACCCCGGGGGAATTCTTAATCATCCCTAATTTCCCGCTCCGGCTTTGGTCCTCCTCTTGCTCCTTTCCAGGACAGGAGGGACACGGTGAGCAGCGGTTTCTATGCGGCATTTTCCGGCTGGCTGGCGCGAAGCGAAGCGCTGGACGCGGCGGCCAGCAATCTGGCCAATACGGGGACGCAGGGTTTTCGCGCCGAGCGCGAGTATTTTCGCTCGGCCCTGATGGGTCCGGGCGCGCAGGGCGATCAGCTCGACAGCACGGTCAACAATTTCGGCGTGCTCGGTGGAAACCAGCTTGATCTTGGACAGGGTGCGCTGACCACCACCGGCAATCCTCTCGACGTTGCCGTCGAAGGCCGGGGCTTCTTCGCCATCCAGACAAAAAATGGTGTCCGCTACACGCGCGACGGCAGCTTCCAGCGCGCGGCCAACGGGACCCTCATCACCTCCGAAGGCGAGCCGGTGCTGGACGCGAAGAACAAGCCCATCCCCCTCCCCGCCGGAGACATCACCATCGGCTCCGACGGCGTGATCTCCGTGGCCGGAGCGGTGTCTGGCAGCATCGGCATCTTCGACTTTCCCTCGGCCACATCGATTGCGCCCGAAGGCGCCAACCGCTTTATCCCCGTCAACGGGGCCAAGCCGCAGATCGCGACTGGCGCATCGCTGCATCAGGGCGCGCTCGAAGGCTCCAACCAGGATGTGATTCAGGGAACCATGCAACTCATCCTTGCGCAGCGTCAGGCGGAGATGATGCAGAAGGCGCTGGTGCTTTTTGACAACGACCTCGACAAAACAGCCTGCGAAGAATTGCCCAAAGTTTAAGGAGACAACCCATGATCCGAGCCCTCTATACAGCCGCCAGCGGCATGGCCGCGCAACAGTTGAACCTCGACACCATCGCCAACAATCTGGCCAACTCCTCGACCGTCGGCTTTCGCCAGCGCGTGCTCCAGTTTCAGGACATGATCTACCAGAA
>JBAUHD010000347.1:0-1582 GCA_049680085.1 Acidobacteriaceae bacterium | reverse complement strand
GCGGGGCTTTTGCGGATAGCGTCACCAGCTTCGACCATGACGCAGGATTGTGTGTACCAGACATTGGCAACGGGGGTGGGCACTACATCCTGGTCCCGATAAATCTGCCCGGCCAGAAGTTCGGGATCAAGTCCGGATTTGAGAACTGCCGTGGTCTTGGCGGAATTGCCTTCGCCGAGGATGTAGAGCAGGGGCAGGGAATCGAGCGATTTGGGCCCGGTGCGCTGGGCCGAGGCAAGGCGCTTTGCGGCGTCGCGCAGCAGGGTGTCCATATCCGAGCCGCCCTGGACATTTTTGGTGGCCGCTTCGCGTCGCCTGTCCTTGAAGTACATGACCAGGATGATGATGGCCGCCGCCGCGCCGAGCGCGATGAGCAGGATGCGCAGGATCAGCAGCGGGGTCCCCTCAATATGAAACAAGGAGCCGGAGAGCCATGCCAGCACGACCGACACGGCGAAAATGAGGACGGAGATAAGAATCGGCAGCACGTCGGGGCTCCTATCGCGCGGTCAATGAGGTGTTCTGAATGTGGGAGACGCCGGAACCGAGCGAGAATTCAAAGCCGGCGAAGGCCACGATCACGAGGGCGACGAGGGCGCAGGCGGTAATGAGCAGCGCGCGGCTCCAGGAATCCTTCGTTCGCGCGGGCTGCACCTCGGGAGGCGCGAAGGGCGGCGTGAGATGGGCCGCGCCCCGGATGCGCTGAATTTTGTCGTGGGCCTGGCGGAGCATCTGATGCAGCTCGCCGCTGTCGCCGAAACCGTAGCGGCCGCGGTAGCCCATCTGCAGGCAGAGGCAGTGGAGCTCGAGGGCGTCGGCCACTTCGGAAGAATCGGGCTGGCCGAGCAGGGTCTTGAGATTGCGGAAGAAGGTTTCGCCGGCGGTGTGGCCGCCGAAAAGCTCTTCCTGCAAGGGGCGGCGCGCCCAGTCGGAGAAGACCGGGCTTTGCAGATTGAGCACGCTCTCATCCATGTAGGCAACGGCGGCGAAGACGGCCATCTGCACCGTTTCGCTGGAGTAGCCGAGGGAACGGCCCTCCTGCATGGCGGATTGCAGGGAGTGGCGCATCTGGGCGCGGAAGCTTTCCGCGTCCTGCACCTGCTGGCGCTGGTAGCGCACGCGGGCGATGGCGGTGAGGACTTCCTGAAAGCAATAGGCGAGACTGTTGAGGCGTGCGGGTTCCATCAGGATGGCTCCACGATGATGGTGAGGTCGAATTCAGGTTGGGAGATTTCGCCGGGGATGTAGACGCCGGCGGTGCGGGTCTGCAGAATGTGCTCCCAGCAGGGGCCGGCGGTTTCGACGGAGAAGTATTGCATGTCGGCTTCGGCGCGGATGGCGCTCGGGGGCACGGGCAGATGGGTGAGGGTCATGCCGGGAAGTGCGCGTTTGACCAGCTCCGGAACAAAGCGGGCGGAACATACCTTGATGAGGCGCGGGGTAAGCTTGAGCAGTTCCGACTCGCCCAGCGAGGAGCGGACGCCGAGAACCCAGCGGGCGCGGCGCAGACAGCGCTCGTCGGGAATTGGAGCGGAGTACATATAAGGTTCGACGGGCTGGAAGGCGAGCGTGACGGTGTTGG
>JBAUHD010000346.1:0-2930 GCA_049680085.1 Acidobacteriaceae bacterium | reverse complement strand
TGGCTTTCTCGCAACCAACGCGGGCGTGAGCGTTTCCTTCGACAACGATGAGTGGTGGGGAGTGACTCCGACCAACGAGACGATAGGCGAAGGGCGTATTAAGGTGTCGATTTATGGCAGCGTGTCCGAGAAAGGTTTTTCAGGCGCCTCATCCTCCGGGGAGACCAGCGAGGTCCTCACCGGCCAGTATTTGAATGCAGGCAATGTGTATGCGGTGACGGAGGGGGATGGATCCACCCCAATCATGGGCTATGTCAATCAAACAACCATGCAGCGCGGCAGCACGATCCCCACTCCATTCTACGAGGCGTCGATTAACAGCCCATCCGATCCTGTGACTGGAAATAACCCATCGACGAACGTTGCGATGGGACACCAGTTCGCGAACTCGTCCTGCTGGTACGATGTGCCGCCTGTGGGACAGACCCATGCGACGAACCGCTTCTGCATGAAGGGCGGCCCGAACAATAGCGGAAGCAGTGCGGGCTGGGAGTACGACACATGGAACGGAAGCGCGTGGGTGTATGCGTTTCTGCTTCAGGGGCAGAGCAGCGGCGTGGCGAACGCGGCAGTGAGCGGGGCGCTGACAGCGGCGAAGATCAACGGCGAAGTGACGGTGGACGGATCGACCTATGCGAATTTGAACGCGGCTTGGAGTGCGGCGGCGGCGCTGGCGAGTTCGTTGGGCAAAGACCAGACGGTACGGCTGGGGCCGGGGATGTTCAATGTGTCGGCCACTTTGGCGGAGCCTTCGAATGGGGCGTGCGTGAACCTGGTGGGCTCGGCGGGGACGACGGTGAATGCGGACAGCGGTGCGGCGACGACGCTGAATGTTCCGACGAGTTTGGGCGGGGATGTTTTTTCCCTGGGGAATGCGGCGCAGGCTCAGGGATGCACGTTCCGGGACTTTGTGGTGCTGGCGAACACGAACGCGACTCACGGGTTCGAGATGCAGTGGTTTCGCGGATTGCTGATCGACAACGTGGCGGTGAATGACACCACGTCGGACGGGATTGTGCTGGGCGAGGAATCGACGAACGGGCACCAGTCGAATTTTCTGCTGAGGAACGTGACGGTGAGCTACAGCACGACGGCCTTTACGCCGGCGAGCCGTCCGGCGTATGGCGTGCATATTCAGGAGACGGCAATTGACAGCCATCTGGACGATGTAGTGGTTCGGAACGCGCTGACGGCGGCGGTTTACAACGAGGGGACGGGGAATACGGGTTATCTGGTGCATGGGTTCGGGTATCCGTACACATGCACGACGGCGCCGTGCCTGAACAATGCTTCATCGGGGTCGGCGGCGAATGCTTCGTATGCGACTTCGTACGTGATTGACGATGTGGGCGGTGGCGGGAGCGTGTGGACGGACACCTATGCGGATAGTCCGTCGGTTGCGGGATTTTACATTGGGGCCAACGGCGTGGCGATCCATGGCGGGCATATTCAATGGCCGGATTTGGCGAGCTTTCCGGCGGCGAACCTGGCATATGTAGCCGCGGGAGTTACGAATAATATGCTGATTGCGGATGTGAGCTGCCTGGGGATGAATACGGGCGTGAATTGGATTACATACGCGGGAGCGTCGGGGAATCCGCCGACGTTTTCAAGCGTACATAATCTGACAGGCTGCGGGAACTATGTGCAGGATTTGAATCCGGCGCAGGTGACGGGATTCTCGAGCGGTGGGGCGAACATCAATGATCCGTCGGGAGCGGTGCCGAGGGTGTGGTCAACGCCGATTGCCCCGGCAGCGAGCTATCCGGCGTATTCGGCGCAGTTGTATACGGGGTACCAGGGCGATGCGTTTCAGGCGCATTTCTCCGGAGTGCAGCCGTTCTTTAACGTGACGTCGCAGGGGACAATCAAGTCGAATGGCGGGATCGCGTTGAGCACGATCATTAACACGGCTTCGACGCTGACGCTGACGGCGGCGAACAAGAACGTGATTGCGAACGCGGCGAGCGGAGCGCAGACCATCACGCTGCCGAGTTGCTACACGGCATGGCCGGATCGGGCGACGCCGACGGGGCTGGAGTTCACGATACTCAAGTCGGACACGTCGTCGAACGCGGTGACGATGCAGACGGTGAGCGGGCAGAAAATCAACTACCAGGGAGTGCTGGGGACTACGCTTTCGATCGCATCGCCGGGAAAGCGCACGCTGGTCTGCGGGCCGGACTACAACTGGTATGCCTACTGAGAAAGGCTGAATGCGGAACAAGCTTGTGGGCCAGGGTGGATGGGAGCGTTTGCGGGAGCGTGGAGCTCCGCTGCACGGAACAGAAAATACAGAGCAAGCGCGGAGGGCGCTGCTGAAACTGGCGGAAGATCTGCTGTGGATTCGGAACCGCTCGGGGGAGCATGTGAAGCTGGTTCCGAATCGCGCGCAGCTTGCGTTTGAGGAGGGACGAGGGCAGAGAAACATTGTATTGAAGGCGCGGCAGATGGGGATCAGCACGTGGGTATCGGCGCGGTTCTTCCTGAAGACGATCACGAAGAGAGGGATGCTGACGGTGCAGGTGGCGCACACGCAGGAGGCGGCGGAGTCGTTGTTCCGGATGGTGCACCGGTTTGTGGAGCAGTTGCCGGAAGAGCTTCGGAAGGGAGAGCTACGAACGTCGAAGTCGAGCGTGCGGCAGATTTTGTTTCCGAAGCTGGACAGCGAGTACCGGGTGGTGAGCGCGGGGAACCTGGGCGCGGGGCGTGGGCTGACGATCAATAACCTGCACTGTTCGGAAGTGGCGCGATGGCCGGGAGACGCGGCGGAAGCGCTACAGGGGCTGCGGGCGGCGATGCCTCCGGTGGGGGAACTGGTGCTGGAGTCGCCGCCGATGGGGGCGGGAGGGTGCTTTTGGCGGGAGTGGCAGGAGGCTCCGGCGACGGGGATGGCGCGGCACTTTTTTCCGTGGTGGAAAGAGGAAGCC
>JBAUHD010000345.1:0-2806 GCA_049680085.1 Acidobacteriaceae bacterium | reverse complement strand
GATAGACGCCGCCGCGCGTGAACATGGAGCAGCTTTCCACATACACGGCGCGCACCGCGAAGGAAAACAGCATGACTCCCAGGATGAACCAGGGCGCGGCCTTGCCCACCGCCTGCTCCGCAATGCCGCCCGCGTAAAACGCGGAGGAGCCGAGATCGTTGAGAACGATGGCGGCGGCTCTCCAGAAGGAGATGAATGTAAGCATGACCGAGGAAGCCACGACGAGCTTGACTCGGTTGGATTGTGGAGCGGTGAACGTTTGGCTAGAGGACATGAAGGGGACGACGCCGATCAGGCGCCAAGCCAGCTATGGGCCGCCTTGTCCTGACGCTAAGGCTGAGTGTAAGTTTGTCTTGCGGCACAGTCAATGAAGCGTTTCAAGGCGCTGGAGCGAGAACGGCGCGGGCGCTATTCCTTTCCGGAAAGCTCCATGGCATCCTCCACGAAGCTGATCAGAATGACGAGACAGGAACCCGCCAATCCCACGAAAAACAGGATCGTCAGAACCTTCATGCCGAGATGCGCGAATGCGCTCATGTCTTCCATTGTACGGGGCGGCGGCGGTTTGCAAACGCTTCAGGAATGGGCCGCGGATGGTAAACTCGGTTTGAATGCCCGTGTCTCACAACCGGACGCTGCCTGTGTCTCGCAACCGGACGCCCTCGGCCAATGCTTCTCTTCTGGTTCCGGTTCTGCTCGCGGCCTTGTCCGCGATTCTGCTCAATCTCCCATTTCCAATCGCCGGGCCGCTGCCGCCGTGGCGCGCCGCCTTTGGATGGTTTGCGCTGGTCCCGCTGCTGTTTGCGCTGCTTGCGCCGGAGAACGAGTCGCGCAAGCATCCTGTATGGCGAGGCGCGCTGGCGGCCTATCTCTGCGGAGTGCTCTGGTATGTCCTGAATTGTTATTGGGTTTACCAGACCATGACTCAATATGCGGCGGGCGTTTCCGCCGCGGGCGGCGTGGGAATCCTTCTTCTGTTCAGCCTTGTGCTGGGACTTTACTTCGGGGCATTCGGGTTGGTGATCGCGTATCTGCGGCGGGCTTCCGGAGGCATTGCGGTTCCTCTGGTGGTTGCACCGTTTCTATGGGCCGCGCTTGAGCTGCTGGCCGCGCATTTGACCAGCGTCCCGTGGGATCAACTGGGCTACTCGCAGGTGGACAACCTGCTGCTTACCAAGCTGGCGCCTTATACCGGAACCTACGGGATATCCTTTGTTCTGGTCGCGGTGAATGCCTTGCTGGTCGCCGCGCTGCTTGCGAAGAGTATTCACACGCGCCTGCGTATCGGGGTGGGCGCGGTTCTGCTCATCGTGGCGCTTCAGCTTGGTTCCTTTACTCCTTCCAAGCCTTCGCCAACTTCCACCTATGCGGTGCTGCTTCAGCCGAACCTTGACGTGGGCGTGAACAACAACTGGATTGGCCCGGAGTGGAATGAACAGGTGTCGTGGATGCTGAACGAGAGCCTTCGCACCTGCACGCCGGCTTACACCGGAATGCCTTTGCCGGATGTTCCGCCGAGTCAACTGCCATGCAGCGGGAACGTTCCTCCGCCGGGGCTTGTGGTGTGGCCTGAGGCGCAGTCGCCGCTGCACAGTGATCGTCCCCGGGTGATCGCGCTGCTGCGCACGCTTGCTACGACGGCCCATGCGCCGATTGTTGCCGGAATGCTGGGCGAGGACCAGAGCGGAACGTACAACTCGGCGGTGTTCACCGCGCCTGACGGGACGATTCTGGGACGCTACGACAAGATTCACCTGGTTCCGTTTGGCGAATACATTCCTTACCGCAATCTTTTCTTCTTTGCCCATAAGCTGACCCAGCAGCTTGTGGACCTGCAGCGCGGAAAGACTCGCAAGGTATTTCGCGCGAATGGGAATGAGTTCGGCATCTTCATCTGCTATGAATCAATCTTCGCCGACGAGGTACGGCAGTTCGCGCGCAACGGCGCGGACGTGTTCATCAACATCTCCGATGATGGATGGTATGGAGACACCAGCGCGCCGTGGCAGCACCTGAACATGGCGCGGATGCGGGCGATTGAAAATGATCGCTGGGTTCTGGTCGATACAAACAACGGCATTACGACGGCGATTGACCCGCGAGGGCGCGTCACTTACAGCGCGCCGCGCAATGTTGCGACATCGCTCGTGGTGCGCTACGGGTATGAGCGCGAGCTTACCTTCTACACGCGCTACGGCGATGTATTCGGCTATGTGTGTGGGATAATAGGGATTGGCGCGCTGCTGTTTTTCGCCTTCAGACGCCGCCCACTTTAAGGAAAAGTCAGGTCCTCCGCATCGTGTTGAACGATCTTGAATTCGCCTACACTCCAGTGCGCGATAAAGTCCGCGACCTGCGGGAGTATCTTTGACGCTCCCCGGCTCAAGACAGAATTAGCCGCGATTGAACAGAAGCTCTCCGACCCGGCCCTGTGGTCCAACCCCCAGTTGTCACAGCCCATTATGCGCGACCGCAAGCGCATGGAAGGGCTGCTTGCCAGCGATGAGGAACTCTCGCGGCGGACCGGCGACGTGGAAGCCTACTTCGACCTGGCGCGCGAAGGTGAGCCGGTCGAAGCGGAACTGGGGCGGGAAATCCAGTCTCTCAACGAATATGTCGAGGCCTTTGAGGCGCGGACCATGCTTTCCGGCGAGACCGATGCGCTGAACGCGATTGTGGTGGTGCATCCGGGCGCGGGCGGGACCGAAAGCCAGGACTGGGCCGAGATGCTGATGCGCATGTATCTGCGCTGGGCCGAACAGCAGGGCTTCAAGGCCGAAATGAACGACTACCAGGACGGCGAAGA
>JBAUHD010000344.1:0-1532 GCA_049680085.1 Acidobacteriaceae bacterium | reverse complement strand
ATGTAGGTCGCCAGCTCGCGGAAGCTCATCTCATCGGCCAGCTTTTCCTCAGTTTTGAAGTAGCCGGGATGCTCGCGGATTTCGGGAAACGTGCTCACCACGAAAGGCTGGTAGGTGCTGATTTCATCGGCGCTGAAGGTGCGCACCCATCCGTTCTCGAAGACCCACTGGTTGAGGTTCGGCGCCCAGTGCGCGCCGGAGGCGAAAATCCGTTTGGAGATGGAGAACGAGCCGGGGTTGAACTCGAAGATGGAGATGTTTCCAAACGCATCCTGAGTGGCGTCAAAGAACTGGTAATAGAAGATATGTCCCGGCTGGCCTGGTTTCTGGAGGCCGAAAATCCAGTTTTCGCCCGGGTGCTCGACGGTTTGCGCGGGCCGGCCTTTGATGATGTTGCGCAGGGCCTCCTGGCGGCGGTTGGCCCTGGGCAGGTAGACCTGATCGAAGACAAAGAGCGATGTGGCCAGCACGCAGGCGATGACGAGGACCGGCGTGATGATGCGATAAAGGCTGACGCCGGTGGCCTTCATGGCCGTCAATTCGCTGGTGCGGTTCATGACGCCGAAGACCACCAGCACCGCGATCAACACGCTCAATGGGGTGATGGTGTAGATCATGCTGGGCGTCAGGTTGAGAAGATATTCGCCAACAAGTAAGAGCGAGGAATGGTTGCGGATGATGTCGCCGAGCAGCTCGAAGAAGGTGAAGAGCAGCATCAGCATCACGAAGGTGACGAGCACCAGGAGGAACGTGCTCAGGAACTGCCGCAGCACGTACTGGTCCAGAATGAGCGGAAAGCGCCCGCGCGCGTGGCGGGCCTTGGCCGTGCGGGTCGCCGCGGGGACTTCCCCCGGTTCCTCTTCTTTTTCCGGACGCTTGAACCAGCTTCCGACGGAGACGATGGCGGCCAGGGCCGCGCCTCCGGTGGACATCTGGCGGAGCAGGGCGAGGCCTCCGGCCGCGAACAAGACATTGACCAGCCATACGCCTACGAGGACAGGCAATTTGTTCTGCCGCGCCAGCGCGATTCCGGTGGAAGACAGGAAGTAGTAGATGAAGACGAGCAGGATGGTGAGGACGAAGCCGCCGCCCTTGCCTCCGCGCCTGGAGGAGAGGCCCAGTGGGACGCCGATGAGCATGAAGACGAGGCAGGCCGCGGGAAAGGCGAGCCGCTTCTGGAATTCGATCTGGTAGTGGCGTCCATGGACCGTATGCGAGCGCGCCAGGAGTTCCCGGTTGGACATGGCCAGGATGGGCGTGTCGCTGCGGGTGATGCGGGTGTCGGCGTGGGCGGAGAGCGCGAGGGGGAAATCGGCTTCGGCGAAGGTGGAGACGTTGTATTGGTCAGGCTGGCCCGCCACGGTCTGATGCTCGGTGCCGTTGCGCAGGCGCATGACCGCGCCGCGACTCTTGCTGCTGACAACGGTCGCGGATGCGCCGGTGGTGATTTTGGGCGACACGGGGTTGGAAAGATCGGCGAGAAAAATCTGCTTCCAGTTGGTTGCGCGGGCGCTGGGGATCACGTTCTGCAC
>JBAUHD010000343.1:0-2694 GCA_049680085.1 Acidobacteriaceae bacterium | reverse complement strand
TAAATGAATACTTCCCGACACTCCGGGCATTGCTGATGTTTAGTTTTCCACCCATACATCTCACTGTTCTTGCGCGTAAACCGCATGATGTCAATGGACGCGAACGACTCATGGATGCCAGTTTTGCAATGCGGGCAAAACACGGATATAGGTGCCCTTTCGTTAGTGACAATTGTCCTGCCAAAGGGCCAAGCCTTTGGCAGATCACGAAATAAACTATTTCTCGCCGTGGTGCTGGCGTACAAGCTCGCTCAAGCTTTTCCCAGTTTCGTCTCGAACAGTTTCGAGGTGAGCGTCTCCGCGCCAGTCACGAAGGAAGTCTGCGCCATAGATCTCCCGCAGAGTATCTACGCGGGTAGTTCCGTTCTTCTCTCGAATTCGCCCGTTCTCGTCGCGATCACGACCATCAAGTCCAGTCGTCATAAAAGTTCTCCTTCTATTTCTTGCTATTTCGTAATACCAGAGGCGGCTTTGGTGCATTCGCAACCGGTTTCTTCATTTTTCCAAACTCGTTTAGCTGCAACCGGAGGTGCTGCCGCAACTCATGCAGCGGTAGCAGCTTCCGTTTCTTACCATGATGGCTCCGCAGGTGTGGCAGCTTGGGGCGTCTCCCATGTCGTACATTTCTTTCATGGCGTCGGCGGCGTGGTAGATGCCGCGGTCTTCGACCCGCAACTCATCGCTGGTGGCGGCGTTGAGGTTGGAGAGGATTCCACCCTGGGGGGCATCCGTGGAACCCATGCCTCGTGTCGAGGTGTGCTGGTCGGGGGAGAAGTGCGGGTCCCTCCGCTCGCTTTGCTCGGTCGGGATGACAACATCGGAAGCGGAAGCGGATGAATGCGCTGAGCCGGAGGCAGTGGGGGAGGTGAGGGAAGGCACCGATGCGGGCGCGCCGGGGGCGAGTCCCGCGAAGAGCGAAAGCTGCGTTCCGGAGAGGAAGCGGATCTGGAGCCAGCGGAAGATGTAATCCATGATGGATTTGGCGTAGCCGATTTGCTCGTTGCCGGTCCAGCCGGAGGGCTCGAAGCGGCTGTGCGCGAATTTTTCGCAGAGCACCTTCAGCGGAACTCCGTGCTGGATCGCGATCGAGATGGCGGTGGCGAAGCTGTCCATCAACCCGGCGACGGTCGAGCCTTCCTTGGCCATGCGGATGAAGATTTCGCCGGGCTGTCCGTTGGGGTAGAGGCCGACCGTGATGTAGCCCTCGTGTCCGGCGATGCCGAATTTGTGGGTGAGCGAGGCGCGCTCCTCGGGCAGGCGATGGCGCACGGCGCGGGGCGGGCGGTCCTGCGCGGAGGGCGTACTGTTTCGCGCGGCTTCCTCGGTGCTGGTGTCGATCGAGGCCAGCGCCGCGGTGAAAGCCGTCGCCGCCTCGGTGACGGAGCGGGCGGAGACTTCGATTTTCTCGGCCAGCTTGGTTTCCAGGGTCTTGACGTCGGCCTCGGGCGCGGCGTGGCCGGTCGAGAGCGCGGCCAGGACGCGGTCGGCTGCGGCATTCAGGGTCTGGTCGGCAGAGGCTCCATGGATGGCCTTGGCCTTGTTGCCGTCGGAGACGTTGAGCGGCTGCGCGCCCTTCGATCCGTCGCGGTAGATGGCCACGGCCTTCAGTCCCTGACGCCAGGACTCGAGGTAGGCCTCGGCAATATCGTCGATGGAGCAGTCGTGGGGCAGGTTCACCGTCTTGGAGATCGCGCCCGACAAAAACGGCTGCGCGGCGGACATCATCTTGATGTGGCCCATGTAGTGAATGGAGCGCGTGCCCTTGGACGGCTTGAAGGAGCAGTCGAAGACGGCAAGGTGCTCGGGCTTGATGCCGGGCGCGCCCTCGATGGTTCCGGTGGCGTCGATGTAGCTGACGATCACGTCCACCTGCTGGTTGTTGTAGCCCAGCTTGAAGAGCGCGGTGGGCACGGTGTTGTTGACGATTTTGATCATGCCGCCGCCGACCAGTTTCTTGTATTTCACCAGGGCGAGGTCGGGCTCGATGCCGGTAGTGTCGCAGTCCATCATGAAGCCGATGGTGCCGGTGGGCGCCAGTACTGTGACCTGGGCGTTGCGATAGCCGTATTCTTCGCCGCTGGCCAGCGCCTCGTCCCAGCACTCGCGGCTGGCTTCGAGCAGTTGGTCGAACTGCGGGACGGCGAAGGTTTTGTCGCCGAGAGTGCGCGACTTGCCGATGTTGTTGACCTCGGCGCGGTGCATGCGGATGACGTCGAGGAAGGGCTCGCGGTTGGGATAGAAGCCGGGGCAGGCTCCGCCGTTGTGCTCGACTGAGGCGGTGAGCGAGGTGGCGGAGGCGAGTGCCGGGCAGTTTGCCGCGATGCGCGAGGACTGGAGGTACGCCTCGCCGCACATGATGGCGGTGAGGGTGGCGGCGAAATCGCGTCCGGCGTCGGAGTCGTAGGGAAGGCCGAAGGCCATCAGCAGCGCGCCCAGGTTGGCATAGCCCAGGCCGAGCGGGCGATAGTCGTGCGAATTGCGGGCGATCGACTCGGTCGGGTAGCCGGAGTTATCGACGAGAATTTCCATGGCCGTGATCAGGATGTCGATCGCGGCGCGATAAGCGGTAATGTCAAAAGTTCCGGCGGGCGTGACGAACTTGAGCAGGTTGAAGCTGGCCAGGTTGCAGGCGGAGTTGTCGAGGAACATGTACTCCGAGCAGGGATTGGAGGCGTTGATGCGTCCGGTGTTTTT
>JBAUHD010000342.1:0-3572 GCA_049680085.1 Acidobacteriaceae bacterium | reverse complement strand
GCCTCCATTTGTGCGGCGGAAAAATTGCTGACCCCAATGGCGCGGATACAACCCTCCTGATAGAGCGCGAGCAGGACTTCCGCGGCGCGCTCCACTGGGATTGTGGTGTCGGGCCAGTGTATCTGGTAGAGGTCCACATAATCGGTGCCCAGCCGGCGCAGCGAATCCTCGAACTCCTGGCGTAGCCGCGCCGGGTCAGAATTCGCAAAGACCCCACGCTCATTCCACTCCAGTCCAGCTTTGGTCGCGACAAAAAACGCCTCGCGGTGCCCATGCTGCCGGATCGCCTTGCCGATGATTTCCTCCGCGCGTCCGTGGCCGTAGATCGGAGCCGTGTCGATGAGGTTGATGCCGTGGTCGAAGATCGCGAGGCAGGTCGCGATTGCGTCGCCATCGCTGACCTCGCCCCACTCCGAGCCTCCAATGGCCCATGTTCCCAGCCCGATGCGCGAAACCCGCGTCGAATTCAGCGTGAAGTGTTCCATGTTGCCAGCATATAAGATGGTGGGGTTCCACGAAGCAGCCCAGGGACACAGGAGAGAAACCATGGCCAATGTTTCGAGAAGGAGTTTTCTGACCACCGCCGCGCTTGCCGCCGCGACCGGCACCCTAGGGCCGCGGGCATTGTGCGCGCAATCCGCTCCGCTGATCGGCGTGCAGCTCTTCAGCGCGCGCGAGGCTCTTGCGAAAGATTTTCCTGGAACGCTGAAGCGCATCGCCGCCATCGGCTATCGCGAAGTGGAGGCCGCCGGCTTTTACAACCACAGGGCTGTGGACGTGAAGCACATGATGGCCGACGCCGGCCTGCGCTGCGTGAGCGCGCATTACTCACTCGCCGACCTGCTGAAGGCGACGGACGCGACCATCGAATACGCGAAAACGCTGGGTTTGCAGTACGTCATCTGCTCCTCGCCATGGGCGGCGGACCCGGCGCATCTTGAAAAATATCCCGGAGGCGCGTGGGAAGGGATTCTCCACGCCATGACGCTGGACGACTGGAAATGGAACGCCGACCAATTCAACCAGCTTGGCTGCAAGATGCAGGAAGCGGGCTTGAAATTCGGATATCACAATCACACAATGGGGTTCCGGAAGGAAGGCGGCAGCACCGGGTATCGGATTCTGCTGGAAGATACCGACCCGCGCTGCGTTACGCTGGAACTCGATTGCGGATGGGCCATTGCCGCCGGACAAAATCCGGCGGAGATGATGCGGCGCTATCGGGGGCGCTTCTCCATGCTGCACCTGAAGGACCTGACGCCGGCGGCGGCTGGAATCGAGCCCAGTAATCGCGTGTCCACCGAAATTGGATACGGCGTGGTGGATTTCCGCCAGATTTTCGAGGCCGCGAAAGCTAGCGGAATCAAGCATTATTTTGTAGAGCAGGAAGACTTCGACAAGCCAGTGTTCGAGGCGCTCAGGATCGACTACAAAAACTCGAACATCCTCGCGCGTGGAGGCTCGCTCCACAAACCTCGCGCGTGAGGGAAGCGCGTCAGACGTGGCAGCTTGTCTGGCCGCGTTTCTCCAGATAATGCTGGTGATATTCTTCGGCGGGCCAGAAAGTCTGCGCCGGAACCACCTCGGTCACGATCGGCTTCGCGAAGCGCTTCTCCGCGGTTAGGCGCGCAATAGTTTCCTTCGCCGCCGCTTCCTGAGCGGGAGAATGGAAGAACACGGCGCTGCGGTACTGCGTTCCCCGGTCCGGCCCTTGGCGGTTCAACTGCGTGGGATCGTGCAGCTCAAAAAAAAGATCGAGCAGTTGCTGATAGCTCACCTTCGCCGGATCGTAATCGATCTCAACCACTTCCGCATGACCGGTCGCGTCGCTGCATACATCGCGATAGCTGGGCCGCTCCAGGTTGCCGCCCTCAAAACCGGCCGCCGTCGCCGTCACGCCAGGGATCTGCTGAAACCGCAACTGCACGCCCCAGAAGCATCCCGCGCCGAACGTCGCCTTTTCCATGGTCTCTACCTCGCTCTCTTTGATTTTAGTTCAACTCCGGACAACGCCGAGGCAAGGCTACAATCTGCAACAGGCTCCGAAAAGATGAAGAAATCAGATGTGAAGTGTTCCAGTCAATATCCCGACGATCGCCATGTGAATGGGCCAGGACGATTGATTGGCGGCAAAAAATCGATTGAATTTAACGGTTCCCGCCGATGGTTACAACCTCGCCGGTGCCGAAGCTTTCCAGCGTTTGGACATAGGCGCGCGCCACAGTGTCAGCCGAAGCACCCTGAGATGTGTCCATTCCCAGCGCGGCGAGGGTCTCCGTCACCCAGGGTGGGCTGACGACGTTAACCCGAATGCGACGCGGCGCCTCCAGCGCGGCGGCGCGAGCAAACCCTTCCAGTCCGGCGTTCACGACCGAAATAGCTGCGCTGCCGGCCATTGGATGCTGAGCGAGAACGCCGCTCGTCAAGATAAACAAGCCCCCATCTGAGACGTGATCGAAGCCCAGGCGCACCAGATTGACCTGACCCATGAGCTTGTTCGAGAGGCAGAATTGGAAATCATCCTCGGTGAGTGAGGCGAGTGGAGCAAACTTCGCCAGTCCCGCCGCACTGATCACCGCGTCAACCCGTCCGACCTCCTGATACATTTTGCGAATGGAGTTGGTGTCGGCGATGTCAACCTTGTGAGCGCTCTTCGTGCGCGAAGCCGGGACGACCTCGTGTTTAGGTGAAAGAGCAGCGGCCACCGCACGGCCAATCGTTCCTGTTGCCCCAATGAGAAGTACCTTCATATCGTCTCCGTATGGACCATTGCATTTCTAAGATGGGAGATAGGATTGATCGAATTATTTCCTTCGTCTTGCAACCGTCGCTGCGCGCGCGGCCCGTTGCAATTTCTCCACTTCGGCTTCGGTTAATTCGCGCGCCTCGCCCGGCTCCACGTCCAGAACCAGCGGGCCGTAGCCGATGCGCCGAATCTTTTCCACATGATGCCCGATCTCCTCGAACATTTTGCGAATTTCGCGGTTGCGGCCTTCAATCAGCGTGAGCTCGTACCAGGGATTTTCCGCATCACGAAAGAGCCGAACCTTCGCCGGAGCCGTCAGCACGCGCCCCTCGTGCGTACCCGGCTTCCCGCGTTCGATCATCAGGCCGGAGCGAATCTGCTCCAGCCCCGACTCCGAGGGTTTGCCGCTCACCTTCACCAGATAGGTTTTTTCGACCCGGGCGGCGGCCCGCGTCAGCGCATTCGCGAGCGCGCCGTCGTTGGTCATCAGCAGCAGGCCCTCGCTGGCGTAATCCAGCCGCCCTACGGGAAAGACGCGCTCGCCGCCGCGAATTAACTGCATTACTGTGGGCCGGTTCTGCGGATCGCTCAGGGTCGTGACGTAACCCTTCGGTTTGTTGACCATGTAATAGCGAGGCCGCTCCGCGCCATGCAGCAGCTTGCCATTCACACGAATGTGGTCGCGCGCGGCGTCAGCTTTTGTGCCGAGTTCGGTGACGACCTTGCCGTTAACCTGCACGCTCCCGGCGAGAATCAATTCCTCGGCCTTGCGCCGCGAACACACTCCCGCAGCGGCCAGAATCTTCTGCAAGCGCTCCTGCGTGCC
>JBAUHD010000341.1:0-2209 GCA_049680085.1 Acidobacteriaceae bacterium | reverse complement strand
GCGCGACAATTCCAACGTAACGGTGACCGGCACCGCCTCCGACGTCGCCTACATGGACGCCGCCAGCGACAACGACAACACCACCTATTAGGGCTACTCCAACTTTGCTGTGACCAGATACGACTCTATGGGCGCATTGAAATACCAGAATCAGTCGGCGGTTTAGATTTTTATGGCGTTGCGGGGACGCTGATTGGCATATAGAGCGTGCCAAGACGCCCGTTTGTCATATCGATGACTCCCAGCCGCAGCCTGTAGCGTCCCGGCGGCAGGTTCAATTGCAGAGGGAAAGCGATGCCGTTAGCCAGGACGCTCTGGTACTGGGCCGGACCAAGATCCAGCTTAAGGACTCCGGAGGTTTGTGATGGAGCGTCAGGCTGACTATCTAGCTTTTCCGGATTATCTTTGAAGGCGACCAGCATGACGAGCAGTTGGCCGCGATGCCGCCTGTCTGGATCTGAAATGAGACTGAGTCCGGCGGCGCTGAGAATCGAATGCACGAGAACGTTCCCGTGCTGCGCATCAGGCAGATCGACTTTTGATTGCAGGGCGAGCATGGTCGAGTCGGGAGTGTCCGGCTGGAGGGCGACGTTAAGCTCCTGCGCTGCATTCTGCGTTGAAGGGTTGTCGGGATAGGCCAAATATCCTCTCCGATAGCTGAGCGAGTCTCCCTTTTGCATCAGCTGGACGCGAACCTTGCGGAATTGGCCATTCCAGTTCTGGTTATCCGGACGGTAGGCGAGAGTGTAGTAGTTGGAGCCGTCTACCATGCTGCCATGGAGCGCCCCTGCGAAGTCGTTTGTTCCGATAAAGGCTTCGCCGCCTGTCTGGTCGGCCAGATCATTCATTTGGGTTCGGAGCAGTTCGCGGCCTTGGAATTGGCTTTTTAACGTGTCGCCCATCTGCGGGTGGAGAATGTTACCTGTAGCCGGATTGGAAGGACCTCCACCCAATGACGTTTCTCCGGCACCGCTTGTTTGGACGCCCACACCATTCGTTTCAAGCCCGAGCAGATTGATGGGATAAACAGCTATCCGCGCAGTTGCCAGTGCGTTCGCGGTTTCACGGGAGCCGGGAACGGAGGTCATGCTCTGGAAATTCGGATCGTTCATTTCGGCGCCCACCGCGAGAGGAAAGCTCTCCGACATCCAGAGCAGGTTCTTCCGCCCCGCGTAACCGCTGGTTGCGCGCGCCAAGTCGTTCAGTGCAGCCAGAGTGATACGGGCGCGGGTATCCCAACCAATGGCAGCCTGCCGGCCAGCATTTGCCAACGCCACCTCCATCATATGTGCGGCTTCAATTGCAGAAGCGCCGGAATCCAAAGCCTTGGCATTTCCGGCAACCGTATCGATCTCCTGCATGGCACCAGCCTTGGATTTGATGAGGTCGAAATCGCGCGGGTTGATGTGCTGGGCTGCATTTGCTAGCTGATCTGAGCTCTTTGTGAAGTTCTGGACCATGTGCAAGCGGTCGGACAGAATAAACAGGGCAACTTGTTGCTCCGGCGGGAGCGCTTTCAGAAATTTCAGCAATTGACGACGCGCATAGATCTGATCAGAAACGGGCGTGTTCGTGAGATCGAAAAGGATGATGTTTACAGCACCGGGTGATGCTCCAGGGTTGGGAATGTTCGAAAACTGATTCTGCGACGCAGCATGTTGAGGCAATGCTTGGGATAATCGCTGCGTGGTTTGCTCATGCGCATTTAATTCATAGCTATGCGCCGCAAAATAATCAATTTTTTGTGGCTTGCCGTCTTCGAACAGTCTAAAATCCTGCTGCGTCAAGCCACGAACAACATGACCCATGGAGTCGTGTACAACAACGTCGATATACACAATGCGGCTGGTGACCCGGATGATGGTAGCATCTCCCGGTTCTTGCGCCAGAGAGAGATTCGCGAAGGCGAAAACACACCAGAACAGCGCGAAAGCAGGGAGCCTTGTGCTCATATCTGCACCCCTGCCCCCACAGTACCACGATGTTTGTCCAACGTCGCTCCGCACTCAGTCATCGTGACCGAAGAATCTTGTCATCCCGACCGTAGCGACCGAAGGAAGCGAAGTGGAGGGACCTGCACTACTTTCGGGGCCACACCAAATCTACTTCCGCTTTAGCCTGCTGGCTGACGAGCGAGGATAAGGCGCCGCTTTCTTTCAGCCGCGCTTTTCTTTATGGTGCTGGATATGGCGAATGAATCCATTGCCGA
>JBAUHD010000340.1:0-2035 GCA_049680085.1 Acidobacteriaceae bacterium | reverse complement strand
TCGATGGCGACGACATGATCGCCATGCGCGATATACAGCAGCTTGCCTGAGGGGTTGACGGCCATGTAGTCCCAGCCGGAGTCTCCGCCGATTTTCCATTGCGTCGCGACGTGATAGGGGCCCTGGGCGTTGGCGGTGGCGGCAAATGTAAGCATGGAGATGGCGGAAGCGGTGAGGAGCAGGCACAACCATTGGGGCGTGAAATTTCTCATGGTTCCTCCGCGCCGGGGCATTGGGTCGCCGGGAGCGCCATCCATATCTTATTCCACCGGCCGGAAACCGGTATGCGCCGGAGGGTCCGCCACAACGATTTCATGCATTTTTTTTTGATCGGATTACTCGTATTTGAGGGATTCCACCGGGTCCATTTGGGCGGCGCGGTTGGCGGGGAGGGTTCCGAAGATGATGCCGATGGCAATGGAGGTGACCAGCGCAATGATGATGGACCATGGGCTGATGGGGATATTGAAGGAGGTGAACAGCCGCGCCGATATGGGCACGGCGAGGCCGACGAGCGCGCCGACGACTCCTCCGATAAGGGAGATAAACACGGCCTCGATTAAGAATTGCAATTTTATTTCGCGCGCGGTTGCGCCCAGGGCCTTGCGAATGCCGATTTCGCGGATGCGGGCGCGCACCGTGGCCAGCATGATGTTCATGATGCCGACACCGCCCACGGCAAGCGTGACGGCGGAGATGAGCAGCAGCACGATGGTGAGCGCGTTGGCCACCAGTGCGGCCGTGGTGAGCACGGCGGTGAGCGTGGTGGTGGTGTAAACCGAGTTGGGCTGATGGCGCACCTGCACCACCTTCTTGATTTCGCGCGCCGCCTCCTCGACGTCGTTGCGGTCGCGGATGGAGAAAAAGATGTCCTTGACCTTATCGGTGCCGGTGAAATAGCGGGCGACCGAATACGGAATCAGGATGGTCTGGTTCACGATGTCGGTTGAGCCAAAGGTGTCCACGCTCTCCTTGAAGGTGCCGACGACGGTGAACGGGATACCGCGTATCTGAAAAGTCTTGTTAATGGCGTTGTCGGCGCCTCCGAACATTTCATTGGCAAAAGGCACGGTAACGACGGCGGCCTTGGTGTGGGTCGTCTCGTCCTCATCGTCGAAGAAGCGGCCGGAGAGAACCACCAGGTTGCGGACGTTTTTGTATTGGGGGCTGACGCCAAGTACCAGCACGTCCTTCACGATGCCGCTGCCGAAGCTCACGCTGTCATGCATCTGGAGGAGCGGCGAGGAGAAGGCGACGGCGGGCACCTGCTCGTCTACCGCCAGCTCGTCCTCATGGGTGAGGAAATCGTTGTTGGTGGTGACGTTGCCGGCGCTGCCTCCGCCAGCGTAGCCAAGATCGACCATGTTGGTGCCGATCTTGGAGAGCTCATCGAGAATGTACTGCTTGCCGGTCAGGCCGATGGTGGCGACCAGGATGACGGAGGCCGAGCCGATGACCATGCCCAGCGCGGTGAGCGCGAAACGCACCTTGCTGACCTTGAAGCTGTCCACGGCCAGGCGGACGATTTCGCTGAAGACCATGGTGCGTTTGGCGCTGTCGAGCGTGCGCTGAAAGGAGCGGCGGCTTCGATGGGGGCGCGGGGGATGGGTGTCGGTGGGATTCATGCCTTCCTGAATTAATGCTACTCGCGGGGGAGCGGATTCAAAAGGACGGGGGCGTTTAGAGAAGGCCGGTGGACGGAGAGGAGAAGCGATGAGAGTGGTCGTGCGGGGGCCAGGCACTGTCCGATTTTCGGCCAATAACGGCCACTGGCTTCGCTTTCACGTGCCCTAAGAGGGGATTATCCAGTAGTATCGGCGATAATTCATGGAACTTTAGGGGGACTCATGCACGGGGAGCGATTGATGGTGAGTTCGCGGTTTCACGCCGCGGTCGAGTCCGCAATTTTCCGCATTGAGCGCAACGCGATCGAGGACGAGCACACTCTGGCGCGGCTGATCAGCGAGGACCACCGGCGGCGGCACCGGCTGCTGATCGAGAAGCAGATTGACAAGGCATTCCGGCTGCGGGAGTT
>JBAUHD010000339.1:0-3460 GCA_049680085.1 Acidobacteriaceae bacterium | reverse complement strand
TCAGGAATCCGGGTGAGGCCGGTGGTTTTGGGCGCGATGATCAGGGCCATGCGTCCGGAATCGGGCCAGGGCAGAATGCCCGGCTGAAAATATTGGGCAGTGGCATCAATCCAGAGCGCTTTGTTTGCGCCGTCGGCGGGGACGTAGACAATGGCGTGATCGAACTGGGTCATCCCAGGCAGGTCCGGGGTCACGTCGATGCCGGGGCCGGTCGAGAGCAGCGCGACATAGGCCGGAATGCCGGCCTCGCGCAGCATGGCGACCAGCAGGGTGGCCTTGTCCTTGCAGTCGCCGTAGTGCCGCTGGATGACCTCCGACGGCCGCTCCGGCGTGAGCCGCGCCGCGCCGAACTCAACTCCGGTGTAACGCACCTGCTGGTGCAACTCCGCCACGATGGCACGAATCCTGGCCTCACGATCAGTGGGCAGGTTGGCGGGCAGGATCGACTGTGTTTCCGCCGGAATCATTTCCGGATCGGCGATGGCGGCGTAGTCGGCGGCGATCTCCTTCCACGATGTGCCGGTCGCGAACTGGACCATGGGAGTCTCAGGATCATTGGTCGCCAACTCGATGTCGGAATTGTGCCCGGCGGGGATTGCGGTCTGCTCGTACACTACATGGCGGCGTCCGCCGGACATCTGGCGCGTGATGACCAGCGACGGCAGGCCGGTGATGGCATCTTTGAAGGGCATCGACGCGGGCATATCCACGATGAGGCGCTCGCGCGCGACCGGAACCCCGGTGCGGAAGCCGGCGCGATACAGGCCGCCGCCGGCGAAATAGGGTGTTTTCTCGTCCGTTTCCTGGACTTCTTCGACGATGGCTCCCACGGAAACGCCGGGCAGAGGGGCGCGGCGCACGTGTTCGGAGGAATAGGTCTCCGGGTCGTCACCCTTCACCGGAGCATCGGTGATGGTGCTCTGATCAAGTTCCACAAAGCGTCCGTCAGACTCGAGCACGCGCGCGTGCAGTTGCGCGGGGCCTTCAAACCATGGATCCCAGGTGGCGGACATTTCCGACCAGCCATCCACCGCGTCCTGCGAATCGACGCGGAAGATCAACCGAGATCGGGACGCAACGGTTCCGCTGCCGCCGACGGTGTAGGTCCGCTCCTTGAGCAGGATCTGGACACTGTGCTCGTGGTCAACGGGCGCGGCGGCAGAGGCCGCGCGCAACTGCTCCACAGTGGAGGTGAAGGGCTCGCCGGCAAAAGTTGTGACCTGCGCGGACAGCGCGGCGGAGGAGGACAGCAAGGCAGCGAAGAGGCAGAGAAATATGGCGCGACGCGGGAAAAGAGACATTGGTTCCTTCAATCAGGGGTTGCTGAGCGAACAATATCACGAAGGCCGCGGCAGAGACCCGGATTTTTCGCGGAGCAGCGCGGTTCCAGGAATTCGTTCAGCCCGGAATTTACGAGACCCTCGCCGAGGCTTCACGCGCCGCGCCGCACGCGCCCATCAGCACAAGGGAACGCTGGGCGAAAGGCGAATAAACAAGCAGCGCCGTGCAAGAGAGCGCGAGTCCGAAATCAATGTGGTGCAGCAGTAAAAAAGGCGAGAGCGCCCAGAGGACATCGAGCGGAAGAAGAAACGGCCAGAGGTGAAGGAATTTTTCTTTCGCGCGCGGCGCGTGGAGCAGAACCGCGGAAAGGATGAAGGCGCGGACCGGAATCAGAATTGCGGCGGTCACGATCAGGACGACCGCCGCCAGGGCGGGTCTGGACAGCGCGGAAAAAATCTGTTCGATCTCGGCCAGGTTCGCCAGCGCGCCCACATAGAACCCCACATACATGAGCTGCAGAAGCACGAAGAGCGTCTGCGCGACCCGGTAGGAGATTTTTGGGAGTTCCTGCGGGGAGGCCAGGATGGTACGGCGTCTGGTCGCCGGTTCCGGCAGATCTGGTACAGGCATCGGAGTGCGGGAATTTCCATCGTGGGAAATCGGCTCGACCGGAGCCACGAACCGGTAGCCCCGCCGGGCAAGCGTTTCGATGAAGCGCGGATTGCCGGCCGCATCCCGCAGGGCCTCGCGAAGGCGATTTACGGCGGAGTTGACGCCGTGCTCATAGTCAACAAAGGTCCCGTCAGGCCAGAGTGCCTTGGAGATTTCCTCGCGGGTAAGCAGTTCCCCCTTGCGATCCAGGAGTAGACAGAGGACCTGAAACGACTGCGCGTTGAGCTTGACACGGATTCCCTGCCTGCGAAGTTCTCCGGTGACGACATCGGCCTCATAAACTCCGAAGCGATAGAGCCGGACTGGCTGGGGTTCCGTCATGCCTGCTGTCGAGTTTATCCGAAGGCGAGTCGTTGCCAGTCCCATCGCCGGAGCGATAACTTCCCGGAAGCAAAACAGAAATAAAGAGTTGCGATGTGAGAAACAATCGCTTGCGCGGTGAGGCGCTGTGCATTGCCCTTCGTCCCGCTATCGCGCAAAGTGCGAACCATGATGCTGCTCCGGTTTCAGGATTTCCGAATCCTCTTCCTTGTCGGCGGACTCTGGATGCTTCTGGCGCTCCCCGATTCCGTCTTCGCTCAGCCTTCGCCCGCGGCGGTCTCGGCATTCAGTTCTTACGTGCGCGAGGTTCAGGCGCGGCTTGCGCGGCGGCACCAGGCCGCAATCGGATTTCTTGCGCCGGAGAACGATGCGCGGCTGCGGCGGGGCGATCTGGTGATTGAGGAACTTACGCCCTCCGGCGGACAAGCCCTGCCCGGCGCGCTGCTGCATGACTGGCGCGGGACCGCATTCGTTCCCGGAGCAACGGCTGCGGACTTCGTGCGGTTGATGGAGGACTTCCGCGATTATCCCCGGCTCTTTTCTCCACAGGTACTGCGGGCGCAGGTGCTCGCGCAGGATGGCGGCCATTTCCGTGTGAAGATGCGAATGCGCCAGCACCACGTAATCACCGTCGTGCTGGACGCGACCTACGATGTCGCGTTTGCGCGACTGGATGCGGGCCATGGAACCAGCATTTCGCGCAGCACGCGGATCGACGAAATTGGCTCGCCGGGCGCCCACGACGAGCACGCACTGCCATCCGGCGAAGCACACGGATTTTTGTGGCGGATGAATACCTACTGGAGCTACGAGCAGCGCGACGGCGGACTTTCGATCCAGGTCGAGTCGATTTCTCTTACGCGCTCCATTCCGCGCGGGCTGGGCTGGGCCGTTGGGCCGTTCGTAGAAAGCATTCCGCGCCAGTCGCTGGAGTTTACGCTGCGCTCCGTGCGCAATGCATTACGCAAGAAACGCGAGGAGGTTGGGAAATGAATCATGGAACAACGATGATCGCAGAGCCTTCTGCGATGCGGCGGGTGAACCGGTCGTTAACAGCATCGCTCGAAAAGCGGGCCCTGCAATGGATGGCCGAGCGCGCGCCGCGCTGGGTCAGCTCCGACCAGCTCACGGTGCTGGGACTGAGCGCGCAGATCGGGGCAGGCCTCTGCTATGCCCTTTCGCGTTA